>CAMWLG010000016.1 GCA_947175035.1 uncultured Lachnospiraceae bacterium
TTGAAGAACATATTTTCCCTTCTTCTAGAATGTCCTTGACAAGGGGTACACTTCAAATTGCCCTGATCAATGTCTGTCGGGATGTAAAGCTGAGCTTTGAGGAAACCGCTGAAAGGGTGCGGAGCGGTTTCCATTTGGAGGATGCCGAGGTGCAGGAGAATATGAGGCTGTATTGGTAGCAGCGAGATGAAATGATCAACATAATGGTGCGAAGATTCTGAGTATTCCGTCGAAAATCCAATGTCCAAGATCGCCTTTGAGATTATCAAAGGTTCTTTCCTGACATTGCTCCAGCGCGTTTTGGTAGTCGGATTGAATATTGTCAATCAATTTGGAGCCATAGAAGACGGAATTGCATTCAAAGTGCAGGAACAGACTGCGATAGTCGAGATTCACGGTTCCCACGGCGGCTATTTTGTCGTCACAGATACAGGCTTTGGCATGGACAAAGCCCGGGGTGTATTCATAGATTTTGACACCTGCCGTGAGCAGCGGATAATAGTAGCTTCTCGAAAGCCTGTAAATCAGCTTCTTATCAGGGATTCCCGGCATGATAATGCGCACATCAATTCCTCTGCGGGCAGCGCGGACAAAAGCGTCCATGAGCGTGTCGCCCAGCATCAGATAGGGTGTGTAGAACCATACATAGCGCTCTGCCTGTGAAAGCAGTTCACAGTAAAGTGTGTTGCTTGCGGGCTCGTCGTTCATGGGTGAATCATAGTAGGATAAAATATATCCGTCGTTATCTGTATTGTCCCATTCCGTCTCTAAATACGTAAGAGGAATTTGATCGGGCGAGAAAGTGTTCCAGAATTCCATGAACATATAGGTATAGTTGTAGACACCTCTGCCCGTGATCTTAAACCCGATATCTTTCCAGTGCCCATAGGGGTGGGTGACATTGATATACTCATCAGAGATATTCACCCCTCCGCTGAAGGCGGTTTTGCCGTCAATCACCATGATTTTTCTGTGGTCGCGATTGTTTAGCTGGCCTTTTATGAAAACAAGGGGATTAAAGGGGATGCATTTGATGCCTTTCTCTGTCAGTTTTTTTACATTTTTGATGGAATAGGTTGCAATACTTCCCAAATCATCATACATGACCCTGACATCAACGCCTGCAGCGGCTTTTCGTGCAAGAATTTCTGTGAGAGTGTCCCAGAAGGTGCCTTCCATGATGATAAAATACTCTATAAATATGTACTTTTCCGCTTTTTCCAGTTCAATGCGCATGTCCGCAAACATATCTTCCCCGAGAGGATAGTAGACAGCGTCACCGTTTTGAACGGGTTCAAAGCCCGTGATTTTCCGCATATAATCAAAGGTCTGCGCCGCTCTCCTGTCCTCTTGGAACAGTTTGGAAAGGGCCCGGCCATCCTGCTTTATGGGCATTTTCTCCCGTGTCTTCGCCAGTCTCTTGCCCAGAGGCTTTCCGGTATTCTTGTTGCCCATAAACATGTACAATACCGCGCCAAGGAGCGGGAACAACAACATGATTATGAGCCATAGAATCTTGTACGAGCCCTCGTCCCTTTTGCTGATAATATAAATAGTAAAAAGAAATGACAGCGCGGAGACAATTGCTGTGAGCAGTGTCGCGTAACTGCTTAAAAATCTGATGATCAGCAAATACCAAAGCACCTGAATGGCCAGTGCGGGAACAATGGAAACAATTCGCGAAATTACTTTTTTCATAAAGCAATACCTCCTCAAGCGTCAATCTCCTATTTACCTTAACACATTTCATTTAGAAGTCAATCATTATGTAGAAAATACTTGCTTGTACTTTGTGAAATCTGTATAATGGAGAAAGGATATAAGCGATAGGATTTGGACGTAAAATTAGGATATGAATCCACAAACTTAAATTAGGAAGAGAGGGTATGGGTGATGGAGTTGAAGGACAAATTACAGGCGGCTTTGCAGGCTGTGGAGAGCGGCAACGCGCAGGGGGCGGAGGAGGCTGTGACGGCTTTGAAGGCACTGCCTAGAACCGCGGAGCAGGTTTTTGACTTGAGCGGTGTGGATCAGGATGTGTGGGAGGCAGCGAGGCTTGCCTATCCTGTGTATGTGGCTTACGAGACCTCCTGTAACAAGAAGGAAGGCTATCCGGATTTGATTGCACAGATGCGTGCGTGGAATGGGATTTTGCAGAAGGATTACAGTTTTGAGAATGCGGCTAAGGCAGCGGATATGTGGATACATACCATTCAGTACATGAGTCCGGAGATTTATGAATATTACAGGGAGCTTCTGGATATTTTCAAGGGAAATGTGCGGGAGACGCTGGATAAATTCTATGGCGAGAATAGCGGCGACAAGAGCAGGGAAGCTGCAAAGCTGTTTCGGGCAGCAGTGCTGCAGGCGTGTGAGGCGGACATCCTGCTGGCGGAGAAGTATGAGAATCGTGTTTAAACAAATATAGTTTTGGAAACCAGAGTAGGAGCAGACCGCAGAGGCGGCAGATAGGAGACGGAATTCATGGAAATTGTGAAAGTAATGAGCACGGCGAGAAGCGCCACAATTGAGATTAAGGACGGGGGCAGGCATTTTACGAAAAAGCCCTATGTGGTGGATGTCAACGGGGCAAAATATGGCGTCACGGATAAAACCATCACTTCTCTTTTTGAGTTACAGCCGGATACGGCTCAACATGTGGAGGTTTACGAGTGTACCGACGAGGCGACGGCGGCGAAAGGCGCTAAGCTGGGTGAGGTGAGCTTTCGGACGGATTATGAGTTTGTGACACTGAACGTGAGAAAATTCGGCGCAAAGGGAGACGGGGAGCATGACGACACCCATTTCATCCAGGCAGCGATCATGGCTTGTCCTGCCAATAGCAGAGTGTATTTCCCAGCGGGAACCTACAGGATTACCAGCTTGTTCCTCAAGAGCCACATCAGGATAGAACTGGCGGAAGGGGCGGAGCTTTTGGCATTTACGGAGCGGGAGAAGTTTCCTACTTTCCCGGGGATGATTGAGAGCTATGATGAGAAGGACGAGTACAATCTCGGGACTTGGGAGGGGAACCCCCTGCCCATGTTCTCTGGCATTATCTGCGGTATCGGCGCGGAGGACGTGGTGATTTACGGGCGCGGCACCATCAATGGCAACGCTTCCAAGGAGAACTGGTGGCATAACCCCAAGGTGATGAATATTGCGTTCAGACCCAGATTGTTCTTTATCAGCGGTTGTAAGAATATTACTTTGCAGGGTGTGAAGTTCTGTAATTCCCCTTCATGGACGCTGCACCCGTATTTTAGCGATAATCTGCGTTTTATCGGGCTGACAGTGCAGAATCCTTCGGATTCCCCCAACACGGACGGATTAGACCCTGAATCCTGCAAGAATGTGGAGATCCTCGGCGTGCGGTTTTCCTTGGGAGATGACTGTATCGCGGTGAAGAGCGGTAAGATTTATATGGGGAAGAAGCATAAGACTCCTTCAGAGAATGTTCATGTGCGCCAGTGCCTCATGGAGAATGGGCACGGTGCGGTGACGCTGGGCAGCGAGATGGCTGGCGGCGTGGTGAATCTGACTGTGGAGGACTGCATTTTCCGGCATACGGACAGGGGGCTGCGCATCAAAACCCGCAGGGGGCGTGGTAAGGATGCGATCCTGAGCAACATCACCTTCCGCAATCTGACGTTGGATCATGTGATGACGCCGCTTGTGGTGAATGCTTTCTATTTCTGTGACCCGGACGGCAAGACCCAGTATGTGCAGTCCAGAGAGCCTTATCCTGTGGACGATAAGACGCCTGCTATCAAGAAGATGGTGTTTGAAAATATGGAATGCACGAATTGCCATGTGGCGGCGGGATACTTTGACGGTCTGCCCGAGGCGAAGATCGAAGAGATTTATATGAAAAATATCTCCATCAGTTATGCGGAGGATGCAAAATGTGACGTGCCGGCGATGTCCGAGGGTGTGGAGAAGAGCAGCAAGAGAGGTCTTTTTGCAAGGAATGTGGCAAGGCTGACATTGGACAATGTGAAGATTGACGGTCAGGTGGGCGAGGCCTATGAACTGATCAATGTGGATGATTTGGAGCAGGTATAGGGCGTTTGACAGGGGTATTGCGAATAACAGAAAAAGGAGAACCGCAACATCATGTCTATTGAAGTGTCTATCAAGCAAAAGGGGATATTCAGGAAACCACTGCCCTTGGATGTGATTCTTGGGAAAAGCTTAAAGTACGGGAATTACGACGGTTTTCGCTTGGACTTCGATAAGCTGGGAGAAACAGAGTTTGTTGCATATCATCCCGGGCATATTGGCAGGGGAATCACCGTAACTTGGAAACAAGGTGAAAAAAACGCGGTGGATCTAAGGCTCTTAACTCCTGCCAGCGATGAGGAGATGGAGGATTTCTATGAGTGCATCGCTCGAATTGTCAGGTTTTGGAAAAACAGCGTGGTAGAGGTGGAGGGAGTACCTAAAAGCCTTGAGGAGTGCTTGGAAGAAAAAGAGGATTTGTTAAAAGGGAATCAGAGCTTCATTGCAAATCTGTTCGGGGAGATGATAAATCGCGGACAGGTACCGCTTGTTTTGCCGTGTGCATTCTGGTCCATATCTCTTTCCGAGGAGGATTTGCAGAGGGTATCCCAAGGCTCTGCGTCATTTCGGGACTATATGCATGAAAAACAGAACATGGATGTATATTATGCCAAACCTATTTTTTGCAAAGATGAACAGGGTGTTTTCGGGACTTATGCCTGTACGGAGGAGACGGAGAGTATATTTCCCGCAAAGGCTGCGCCTCCCTTTTGGGCGGATAAGTCACTTCAGGTGTACAGGTGGGAGATTGCTCTGTTCTCCACCACGGAAGATGCGATTGTGGGGACTGTGGACTATGAGCAATTTTTGAAGAGCGTTCCCGAAGATAAAAAGCAACCCTATGATGCAGATCACTTGTTGATAGCGCCCTTGGATCTTACATTGTTAAAGCAGATAGCGGGGCAGATCTAAATGGTCGCTTATGCGGCGGAAGGAGAGAAAATATGCAATTAGGAATTCGGTTACATGACACGAAGAAGCTTCCTTTTGAGGAGCGCATTGAGGATGTGCAGCAATTAGGTTTTAAATGCGGTCACTTGGCGCTGGCAAAGGTGATAGATGAATTTCCGACCACGGACGAGGCTTTGACGCCGGGACTTGCAATGTATATCAAGAATGTATTCGCCAGGAACAATGTGGATATTGCGGTATTGGGCTGCTATCTGAACCTTGCGAACCCGAACCCGGAGAAATTGGCCCAGATTATTCATCGCTACATGGCGCATATCCGTTTTGCCTCATGGATGGGCTGCGGGGTGGTGGGCACGGAAACCGGCGCACCCAATGAGACCTACACTCATGTGCCGGAGTGTCACGGAGAGGAGGCATTGCAGACCTTTATCAAAAATCTCCGTCCCGTAGTGAAATATGCGGAGCAGATGGGTGTGGTGATGGCGATTGAACCCGTTTGGAAACATATTGTGTGCAATCCTGCCAGGGCAAGAAGGGTTCTTGACGAGATTGCTTCGCCCAATCTGCAGATTATTCTTGATCCCGTGAACCTGTTGGATATCTGCAATTATAAGGATCAGGTTGCCATTGTGGATGAGGCGATTGAGGTGTTGGGACCGGATGTGGCCATGGTGCATTTGAAGGACTTCGTGGTGGAGGAGAATAAGCTGGTGTCCGTGGGCGCGGGACTGGGGCAGATGGACTATACCTCTGTCATCAAATTTATGAAGACCAGAAAGCCCTTTATCCATGCGACCTTGGAGAACACCACGCCGGAGAATAATCTGCAGGTGAAGGCGTTTATCCAGAAGCTGTATGACGAGGCATAGCACCGCCAACGCTGTCGGGAAGAGAGGGACGGATGGAAGAGAGACGAATAGAAGGCTTGTGGGATTGTGCGTATTGCGGTCAGAAAGGAATCAAGGCAAGATTTGACGCATGTACATCATGCGGCAAGTCCCGAGGGATTGAAAATGTTTTTTATCTGCCGGAGGATTTGGACGCGGCGGTTTTGACGCCGGAGGAGAAGGCGAAAACTACGAACGCGCCGGACTGGCTGTGTGAGTATTGTGGTTCGTATAATCGCGCAGACGTCTCCTGCTGTGTCAAATGCGGCGGAGACAGGGCCGTGTCGAAGGTCGATTATGGAATGCTGCACAAGCTGACTGGGAAGTTATTTGGCAGAAAGAGCTGACGCGGCAGTATCAGAGTATAGGGGGCGCGAAAGATGTTTTACAAGGTGGGAACGCTGCTCGATATCAACGGCATGTCGGGTCAGGTGATCGGGTACATAGAGTATGAAAATCCGCAGGATGCCTGCAAACCTTGGACGGAGTACCGCATAAAAACGGAAAAGGGCGGGGAATGCTGGCTCTCCTGTGATGAGGTTTACGATGAATATTCCATCTCTTGGCCCGCCAACGCTGTCAATGGGCGGATTGGTCCGGAGTGGCATAAGGTGGACGAGGGAACTCAGGTGGTTCGCTCCGCAGGCGGGGACGTGGACGTGGATCCGGGGGAGAGAGCTTCTTTTGTGGAATACGAGGATGCGTCTGAGGATTGCACGCTTTCTGTTGAGATTTGGAGTGACGGAACCGAATTTTCCACGGGGAAATATATTGAAAAGAGCGATATTGTGGAGACGGGATACGCAAAGCCGCCCGCAAGAAAGATGCTGGATCCTATCTCGACCGTAATATTGATTTTACTTTTTGGGCTTCCTCTGTGTCTGGGGCTCATAGGTACCATTTCGGACAATTTGGCCCTGCATAAGCGTATCAGCAGCTATATGAAAGGATCCTCGCAGTATGTGTACGAGACCTCCATCTCCGGCAATCAGAATCAGAAGGCGACGGTATATGCCTATCAGTCGTCTGCAACAACGAATGATGTTGCAGAGGATATCATCCGGGGCGTGAATGGAAATACCGAATCGGTGACTCAGAAGGATGATATGCCGGATGAGGAGATTGCCATTTTGACTGATAAGGAATACTGTTTGATCTATCATCCGGAGGATGAGGAGCAGAAGGTGTATGTCCAGGTGTCGGACAGAAAGTATAATTACACGTCGGACAATGCGCCATACCGGATCTCAAGTGCCGGTACGTCCTGGTATCGGAGCCATTATTACAGTGCAGGATACTCCAAGGATTCCTCGTCTTATAAGAGTACGCCGTCGGCATATTCGATGTATAACGGCACAACCCTGCATGATATTGGAAACGGTTATTTTGACTCGTATTCCAGCTCCATTCGGCAAGCGAGCATCAGCAGCCGGAGTTCCTCCAGCGGCGGCGGTAAATAAAGGTGGAAGCAGAGCGGGAAAGCAGTAACAGGAAAACGGTAAAAGGAAAACAGTAACACGAAACGGATACAGGAAAAGGAGAACGGGTATGGTGACGATGATAACGGAGACTGCAGTTTATTTTGCAATCGGACTGATTATGATGATGTTGGGTTACTGGCTGATCGATCTGGTGATTCCGGTGGATTTTCCGAAGGAGATCAACGAGGGGAACAAGGCGGTGGGCTGGGTGTCCGCGGGAATCTATACAGGCCTTGGCTTTGTGATCCGCTCCGCCATCATCTCCGATGGAGCCGGCGAAGCGATGGAGCTTTTGAAAGGTGCGGTGGACACCGTAGTCTATGCGGCAATCGGAGTCGTGGCATTCCTGCTGGCATATTTTCTTGTGGATCTGGTCAACAGAAAGTTTAATTTCGGCGATGCGCTGAAGGAAAAGAACGAGGCAGCGGGGATTATGATATTTGGCATTTTCGTGGGAATCGCCTTCCTTGTCAGCGGAGTGATCCAATAAGCGCTATATGAGTGTCTGAGCGAAGCGAAAGGACCGGGTATCATTATGAGCAGGAAGTACAGGCTTCTGATGCTGACCACGCTGATCATATCAGGTTGTTCCATGTGTTATGAGCTGATCATCAGCGCGGTGAGTTCTTATCTTCTGGGGAACAGCACCCTGCAATATTCCACGACCATCGGGATCTATATGGCGGCGCTGGGATTGGGTTCCTGGCTCTCCAGATTTTTTAAGAAAAATCTCTTCAATGTTTTTGTGACCATCGAACTGAGCATTGGTGTGGCGGGGGGAGTAAGCTCCCTGCTGCTTTTCCTGTCCAATATTTACATTTCCAATTATGGTGTGGTGATGTATCTGGAAACCATACTGATCGGTATTCTGGCGGGGGCGGAAATCCCGATCATGACGAGAATCATTGAAGCGGATGAACAGAACTTGTCTGTGACGCTGTCTTCTATCTTCAGCTTTGACTACATTGGGGGACTTGTGGGGGCCATTGCCTTTCCGCTCCTTCTGTTGCCGAAGCTGGGCTTTTTTGCCACTTCCTTTTTATGCGGACTCTTAAATATCACCGCCGCCATCCTGATTTTACATCGTTTTGGAGAGCGGGTGGCACATATCCGGATTTATCGGCTCCTTGCCGTGTGTATCGCGTCATGGATGGTCGTGGGGATGGTGTTTGCGGACAATATTTCGGAGAGTGTTGAGGGCGGTCTCTACCGGGATCGGATCATTTATATGGAGCAGACGGAATATCAGAAGATCGTGCTCACGAAGCACCGGGATGATGTGAGACTTTACATCGACAAGAACTGTCAGTTTTCCACGGCGGACGAGTACCGTTATCATGAGGCGTTAGTACACATCCCCATGAGCGAACTGGACAGCCGCAGGCAGGTGCTGATTCTGGGCGGCGGGGACGGGCTGGCGGTGCGCGAGGTTCTGAAATATGATGAGGTGGAGAGGATTGATCTGGTGGATTTGGATGCGGAGATGATACGGATTTGTTCCACCAATCCCAATATCACTGCCGTCAACCAAAACAGTCTGGCGTCGGATAAGCTGGTGATCTACAATATGGACGCCTATGAGTATCTGGAGGATTCCGGGGAACAATATGACCTGATTCTTGTGGATCTGCCGGATCCCAACAGCGAATCCCTGAACAAGCTGTATTCCAATATCTTTTACCGAATGTGCAAAAATTGTCTGAAGGAGGACGGTGTGCTGGCGGTGCAGTCCACCAGCCCCTATTATGCGCCAAAGGCTTTTTGGTGCATCAACAAAACCATCGAGAGCGAGGGTTTGTTTGTAAAGGCCTATCATTTGCAGGTTCCCGCGTTTGGGGACTGGGGATTTAATATGGCGGGCAGGAGGGAACTTGCGGAGGAGCTGGATTTTGACGTGGAAACAAGGTATTTGACGAGGGAGAATGTCCCGGCGCTCTTCCGGTTCGGGAAGGATGAGATGGAGGATGACGTGGAGATTAATCGACTCACCAAGCCGGTTTTGATGGAGTATTATAACAAGGCGGTGGAGACTTGGAATTGACGGGATGGGATGTGGACATGGTGCACTTGAAGGACTTCGTGGTGGAGGAGAATAATCTTCAGGTGAAGGCGTTTATCCGGAAGCTTTATGACGAGGCTTAATAGAACAGAGGATTTGATGGTGATGAAGAAATTAGGTAGTCTGGGAAGATGGCTGACTCTATGGTTAGCGATGTGTGCGGTGGTGCTGTATGTGGGCTGCGGCGTTACGACGACGGGCGGCAAAGAGCAGCAGGAAGCAATCGATCAGGCGATGGTCGAGGCCGCCTCGCTGGCCGCAGAGCAGGCGCCTTCGGTGTTGCAGGAGCCGGAAGTACTGGACGAGAACGGCAGTTATACCACCCGTGAGGATGTGGCGCTGTATCTGGAGACTTATGAGCACCTGCCTGGAAATTTTATTACCAAGAAGGAGGCCCGTGCCTTGGGCTGGGAGGGAGGTTCTCTGGAACCTTATGCTCCGGGAAAATGCATTGGCGGAGATCGTTTCGGTAACTATGAGAAGCTTTTGCCGGAGGCGGAAGGCCGCAGCTACAGGGAGTGCGATATTGATACGCTGGGGGCGGACAGCCGCGGCGCAAAGCGCATTGTTTATTCCGATGACGGGCTGATCTACTATACGGAGGATCACTATGCCAGCTTTACGCTTCTGTATGACTGACAGGATACGAGAGGCAGTTGGCAGAAATGGCAGAAGTCAGGGGGATGTCGTATGAGATATGAGATTGATTTGCAGAATATCAGCACCAGGGAGGCATTTCATGACCGAATGGTACAGAGCCTTCCCTGTCCTGCCTTTTATGGCAGGAATCTGGATGCGCTTTATGACATTTTAACAGGAGAAAATGGAATCGAAGAATTGATTTTTTATAACATGGAAGAGTTTTTGCGAGTTATGCCCGATTATGGAGCGGCGCTTAAGACGCTCTGCGCAGAGGCTATGGAACAGTGTCCGGGGCTTCGGATCAGTTATGGGGAAGCTCTCGATGACTGACAAAGGGGGACAGATTTATGTTACCGACAAGGGAAGAGGCGGAAAAGCTTTTAAAGGAAGCGGAAGAGTGCAATCCGGGACCATGGGGCAATCACAGTCGTGTAGTTGCTCACTGTGCAGAAAAAATTGCAGGGGAATGTGGTGATTTGGATCCAGATAAGGCATTTGTTTTGGGATTGCTGCATGACATTGGGAGAAAGTTTGGCGTGAGACATCTGGGGCATGTATCTGATGGCTATTCCTATATGATGTCCATGGGATATAACGAGGCTGCCAGGATATGTCTTACACATTCCTTTCATCATCAGACCACTGACGAGTATATTGGGAAGTTTGATGTGACTGAGGAAGAACTGAGTATGATTCAAAATGCTTTGAAAGAAGTGGTCATGGATGAATATGACAGACTGATTCAGCTATGTGATGCCTTGGCGGGAGCTGAAGGTGTGGTAGACATGGAAGAACGGATGGAGGATGTGAAACGCAGATATGGTTCGTATCCTCAAAGTAAGTGGGACGGTAATTTGAAATTGAAAGCTTATTTTGAGGAAAAGATGGGTAAGGGCATCTATGTTGTGACAGAGAAGGGGAGTTACAAACCATAAGCGGTACAAAGCCTTAGAAATGAAATTCACGCCATGGCTACGTGTTTTTCATGAACATACAGATGTTCGAGTACCACTGCTTATCCTGTGATAAGGGATTTTAAGATTTTGCAAAAAATATTGACAAAAATAAACAATTCGTGTATTATAAATCTACAAGGGTAATCTATGAGATGTGCATTTTGCATATTCTGCACTATCTGGCGTTTCTGCCATATTACTCAAATAACAATTAACAATGGCAGGGATGTGTGAAAATGTCTCTGCTGTCAAAGACAAAGGAGGCAATTTTATGGAAGCAAGGAAACTGGATTTTATGGAAATCTTAGGAGGAAATCAGATGAAAAAGACATACACGGTGGCGGATATTCTGGCGTTGCCGGAGGGTGTGCGTGCCGAGCTGTTGGATGGGGAGATGTTCATGATGGCTTCACCTACGAATATGCATCAGGCGATTCTCGGATGGATGCATTTGGAGATTGCAAACCATATTCGCGACAGAAAGGGAAAATGCAGGGTGAGGCTGTCGCCCTATGCGGTCTTTTTGATGAATGATGATAAGAATTATGTGGAGCCGGATCTTTTGGTGATGTGCAATCCTGAGCGCATTGAGAAGGATGGGGTTCATGGTGCTGTGGACTGGGCCGTGGAGATCGTGTCTCCCTCCAGCAGGACGATGGATTACAAGCGCAAAGTGGCGGCCTACGAGCGAGCCAGCGTGAAGGAATATTGGATCATAGACCCACAGAAGAAAAAGGTATCTGTCTATAATTTGGAGCAGGGCTGGACTCCGACAGCCTATTCTTTTGAGGATTGCGTGCCCTCTGGAATTGTGGAAGGTTTGACGATTGATTTTGCCAAGCTGGTGGAGGAGTGGGACAATATATAGATATACAAAAGGCAGTTGCGCTTTTACGCCATGTTGTGGTATATTCTCATATAGAAAAGCTACATAACTTGTGTCAGCTAATATAAAATATGTGGTTGAAAAGCGAGGATGAAATGTATACAGACGGTAAAATCTATATGGGGCTTGCAGACGGGGCCCGGGTCAATATGCAATTAAATATGTCCAATCGCCACGGTCTGATTGCGGGAGCCAGCGGCACCGGCAAGACGATCACCATGAAGGCGATGGCAGAGTCGTTTTCCGATGCGGGAGTACCCGTGTTTTTGTGTGATGTAAAGGGAGACGTGTCCGGGCTTGCAGAGCCGGGGGCACAGTCCGACAGTATGGAGAAAAGGATTGATAAATTCGGTGTCCGCGGAGAATTCTCCTACAAGGCATATCCTGTGTGTTTTTGGGATATTTATCAGGAGGGCGGACATCCCGTGCGCGCGACAGTCTCTGATATGGGTCCGGATATTCTGGCGAGGATTCTGAATTTGACACCTGCCCAGGAGGGCGTGTTGAATATTATCTTTAAAATAGCGGATGACAGGGGACTTTTGCTGATTGATCTGAAAGATCTGCGAACCACGATTAATTTTGTGGCGGAGCATAAGGATGACTATACACTCTCTTATGGAAATATGTCCACGCAGTCTTTGGGGGGAATCGTGCGGGCTTTGTTGCCCTTGGAGACACAGGGCGGGGATTTATTCTTTGGTGAGCCGGATTTGGACATCTTTGACTGGATACGCACGGATGTGTATGGCAAGGGAATGGTGAATATCCTAAATTGTGTGAAGCTGGTGCAGAATCCTAAGCTTTATGCAAGTTTTCTGTTGTGGATGATGGCGGAGTTGTTTGAGAAGCTTCCCGAGGCAGGAGATTTAGAGAAGCCTAAGCTGGTGTTTTTCTTCGATGAGGCGCACATGCTTTTTGCCGACGCACCCAAGGTTCTGGTGCAGAAGATTGAGCAGGTGGTGAAACTGGTGCGCTCCAAGGGTGTGGGAATCTATTTTGTGACCCAGAGCCCGGGGGATATTCCGGACCAGGTGTTGGCACAGCTCTCCAATCGTGTGCAGCATGCGCTGCGGGCCTATACGCCCTCCGAGCAAAAGGCAGTGAAAGTGGCAGCTCAGTCTTTTCGTGCCAATCCCGCTTTTAAGGCGGAGGATGTGATCATGGAGCTGGGTGTGGGTGAGGCGTTGACTTCCTTCCTGGATGAGAATGGTGTGCCCACAATAGCGCAGAGAACCTCTATCATTTGTCCCCAAAGCCTGATGGCACCTGCCGCGGAGGGCACGGTGCAAAGTCTTATGGCAAGGGATGGCATGAGTAAATACGATCAGGCATATGATGGCGTGTCGGCTTATGAGGTGTTGACCGGAGAGATGGAAAAGGAGGCGCAGGAGGAGCGGCTGGCAGCGGAGCGGGAGCAGCTTGAGAAGGATAAAGAAGCTTTCGAGGCCCGCAAGGCCAAGGAGGAGGCTGCCGCGCTGAAACAGAAGGAGAAGGCACAGGAGGACGCCCGCAAGAAGAAGGAAAAGGAGGAAGCGGCCGCCCAGAAGAAGAAAGAGAAGGACAGCGAGAGAAGGAAGAACCAAATTGAGCGGCAGTTGATCAACACCGGGATGCAGGTGTTGAAGAGGGGGATTTTAAATACGTTATTTAAATGAGATACTGGGACGGCTGGTGTGGAATATACCAGCCGTTTTTTATGCGCAGAGTCGAAAATCCTAAGAATTCCTTAATTTAAAAGCCGATTGATTGCACGAATGCTTGTTATCTGATATAGTATATTTTGTGGAATTATGGGATACGGGACATGCCCGTGCCGGATCACAGAAAGGTATGGTAAGGAAGATGAGGGATAAGCTGCAAAGGGGCAGGAGGGCTTTGGCGACTCTGTTTTTGGGAATTCTCATAGGATGTGCGTGCCTGGGGAGTGTGAAGATAAGTTCCCTGGCGGAGGATAAAATAGGGGTGTTGATGGATGCACAGCTTTTATCCACGGGGAAGTCAACTTATGATATTGCGGTGACAGTTCAGAACCTGGGGACGGACTGGGAAGGTACGGCGAGGCTGTACGTGGGTGAGAATTATCGTGTGCCCAGCGCCTATGACACTATGATATCTCTGCCCCAGGGCAGTACGAAGCAATTTACGGTTCGGGTGCCCAAGGGCAATCGAGAGGTTTCTGATGCGGGAGTCAAGGTCGCTTTGTTGGATAAGAAGTCAAAGGAAGTGGCAAGCCAAGAGTTTGAGTATTTTTTCCGGAGTGGATCTGCTGGTTTGACCATGGGAATCCTGAGTGACAGCTATTCGGATCTCACTTATCTGGATATGGGTGGGAGTACCTTATACTTTCAGCAGACGGAGCGGCCGATACGCTTGGAGGAGCTGAATCAGGATAATTTGAAGCAATCGCTGGACAGGCTGACACTGTTGGTGATTGACAATTATAATACAGGTGTACTGACCGAGGAGGAGATGGAGGCAATCGAGATCTGGAATCAGGATGGAGGTATTTTGATTGTCGGAACCGGAAGCCGCGGGGAGGAGACGCTGGCCGGGTTCGAGGATGGTTATCTGGGAGTGACGAGCAAGGGGGTCTATCAGCCGGAGGACGCCAACTACTCATGGGATTCTATGGGCTTTTATCTGGATCAATCAAAGCTTGCCATGGCAGATATCAGGGATGAATATGGGATGTATCAGCGTGATTTTTACAAGGGCGGGATGAGCCGGTCCGTGGCCGAAGGGGCTGCGGTGGTTCTGCCCTATTCCCTGACGGAGATTGGCAAGATGGATAAATCCGTCTATCAGGAGGGTATGGATCAGACAATGCTGGTGCAGGATATTTTGAACGATGCCTGTGGTTATGCCAACAGTCGTTATTATTCTCAGGATTTCTATGATTACAGCAGCACGATGACCCGATTGCTGCGGGGAATCAGCAGGAGCGATACGAATTTGAGCTTTGGCGCGTTGAAAGCTTTGGTGGTCTTGTATGTAATATTTGCGGGGCCTGTTCTGTACCTCATCCTTCGCCTGTTGAAAAAACGGGAGCTATATTGGGTGGCGGTGCCGGCCTCGGCATTGGTGGGTATCCTGCTGATATTCCTGACGGGCAGAGGGTTCGAGGTGGTGAGCACCAAGGTGTATTCTGTGACGATGGAGAATCTCTCAGGCAGGGAGGAGAGCAGAGCATATCTGTACTGTTATGACGCAAATCACAGGGAGTGGGATTTGAAGCTGGCTGACAGGTTCGACTATGTGGGCGGCTATGAAAACAATAATTATGGTTATGGCGAATGGGAGGATGGCTCCTATTACCATCATGTGAAAATGGAGGGTGACACACTTTCCTTCGGGATTCGTCCCGGCGGAGGCTTTGAGGATTGCTTTTTTGTGGCGGGAGCTGCGGGGAGCGGTACGTCAAGTGAGGGAACAATCAAGGGGGAAGGCATCAAGAGCATATTCTCGCATATTGAAGGAAGGGTGACGAATGAGACAAACCGTGATTTTGCTTATTTTGCGGTGCATGTGGATGACAAGCTGTATGTCTATGAGAGCCTTCCTGCGGGGGAGAGCGTTGACTTGGCAGCTCTGTCACCGGTGTATACCAAAACGGGATCAAATTCAGGCAGTTCCGGCTACTATTCGATGAGTGATTATCTCTACAGCTTTATGTATAGTTTATATGATGACCATGAGTATGACAAAATAGGAGCTGCGTCTGCCATGGGTGTAGGAATTTGTACCATTGCTCCCCAAATGAGTGCTGACAGCGTGATCATTGTCGGGGTGACAGAGAATTGGGACAATACGGTGAATGACAATTGCAGCGAGGTATCCTACGGATGCCTTTATACGATTCAATAGGAGGTGCAGTATGCTGTATATCAGTGATTTGACGAAAAATTATGGATCTTTTACGGCGGTCAACCACCTGACACTGCACATTCCCGAGGGAGATTTGTTTGGCTTTGTGGGGCCAAACGGTGCCGGCAAGACCACCACGATTCGTATCGTGTGCGGGCTGCTCAAAGCCAGCGGCGGTTCGGTTCAGATTGGGGGCACCTCGGCTCCCGTGGGCAGCAAGGAGATGAAACGTCTGATTGGGTATGTACCGGATTTCTTTGGGGTATATGACAATCTGAAGGTGTATGAGTATATGGATATGTACGGTTCCATGTACAGCATGTCCTCCCGGGATATTGCTAAGCTGACGAATGACCTGTTGGAATTGGTCAATCTTTCGGACAAGCGGGAATTCTATGTGGATACGCTGTCTCGGGGCATGAAGCAGAGGCTTTGCGTGGCGAGGGCGCTGCTCCACAATCCAAAGCTGTTGATTTTGGATGAGCCCAGTTCAGGACTGGATCCCAGAGCCAGAGTGGAGATGAAGGAGCTTTTGAAAAATCTTCATTCCATGGGCAAGACCATCGTGATCAGTTCCCATATTTTATCGGAACTCTCGGAGATGTGTAACAGTATCGGTATCATGAACCGGGGACAGCTGGTGAGGGCAGGACTGATTGAGGATATCATGCAGCAGGTGGCGGGCGGAAAGCGCATCAATATTCATGTTGCCTCCGATATGGAGCCAGCGGTGCGGATTATGAGGGAGCAGACCGGGGTCGCGGTGGAATCCGTGCGGGAGAATGAACTGATCATCTCCCATGGCGGGACGGATGAGGAGATCTGTGCACTGATTGCACAGTTGATCCAAAACGGGGTGATTCTCACGGGCTTTCACAGGGAGGAAGGCAGTTTGGAATCGTTGTTTATGCAGTTGACAGGAGGTGGGGCGCAATGAATTTCCATTTGAATCCGATTGTAAAGAAAGATTTGCAGGTGACGGCCCGGAGTATGCGTTTGAGCTGGGGATTATTTGCCTATGAGGCAGTGTTGACGCTGGCTTTTCTGGGGGTGATGCAGATTATACAGGTGGAGGGAAACAGCGTTTATAACAGCAGCAATATTTACAGCTATCTCATCTATCTTTTTCCCGTGCTGGCGGTATCCCAGGTGGGCATCGTGGCCTTGGTCGCGCCGATTATCACGGCGTCTTCCATATCAGGGGAGAAAGAGAGGCAGACCTTTGATATTATGCTGACCACATGTATGTCTCCCTTTTCCATCGTGCTTGGGAAGGTGACATCAGCGGTGCTGCATATCTTGTTTTATGTGGCGGGCAGCCTGCCGATTATGGCATTATCCTTTGTGGTGGGAGGAATGAGCTGGATGAATTTGTTTTATTTTATCCTTGCGATCATTCTCTTTGCCACGTTTTCGGGGAGCATTGGGATTTTTTGTTCTTCTGTCTGCCGAAAATCCATAGCGTCGGTGCTTCTGTCGTTTGTAGTATATTTCATGATTTATGTGTTGAGCTTTTTTCCGATGCTGATACGTTTGATGTTTGGATTGAATACGGGAAAGGAGTATGCGGGGGAGTCCTTGCTCTTTTTGCTTTTTAATCCAATCATTTTCTTTGAGGAGTTCTTCATGCAGATTATGACAGGAACCTCTGTTTTTGCGGAGGCTGGATTTTCGACGAAGGAAGTCGGGGCGCTGACGTATACTTTGGCTCATGGCAAAGTGTGGATGTTCGCGTCAGCGGCGTGTATTCTTCTGTTGTCGGTGTTGTTTATGTTGGCGGCTGCATGGAAGGTGAACCCGATGCATTCCTCGTCGGGGCGCAGGCGCACCAAGAAAAAGGTGGGATAATCTATGAAAGATACGAAGAGGGAGCTGTTGTTGGCGATACAGGGGTGTCGCCGCAAACTGAATCGGGCCGGGCTTTTGAAAAAGCTGGTGTTTTCCCTGGGGATTGGAGCAGGTGTGGGGATTGCTTTTCAGGTGATTGCCCTTTTGGTGCCTTTCTATTTTGCCAATCTCTATACAGGATTGGCATTGGGTTTAGCGGTATGTACGGCGTTGGTGGCGGCATATGTAGGGCGGAGCAGTATGGAGCAGACGGCGCTGGTGATGGACAGTTTTGGGTTTCAGGAGCGCTTGATCACAGCATATGAGCATTTGGATGAGGACAGCGGCATGGTCAGGCTCCAGCGTGCGGATGCCATGCAAAGGCTGCAGGCAGACGGGGACAAGATTCAGATCCCGCTGTGGCCCTCCTGGAAGAAGATGGTTCTGCTCGTGGGGATGTTTGGAATTTTAGCGGGGCTTGTCGTTATGCCGTCGGCATCCAAGGATCGGGCGGAGGAGCTTCATCGGATTCGGGAGGAGGCAAAGGAGAAGGAAGAAGAGATCAAGGAGGTTTTGGAGGCGCTTGAGGAGCTTGTCTCGGAGGAACTGATGCCGGAGGAGCTGGTGGCCTTGCAGGAAATGATGGAAAGCCTTCAGGCTTCCATTCAGGAGTATCAGCAGGCGGCATCGGCGCAGGATTTGGTGACCGCGGGTGAGAAGTTGAACTATAAATATGGGAATATGAGCAGTCAGATGTCCAGTTTGGCACAGAGTTTACAGAACGGGGCGACGGTTTCTCCCGTGACTGCCCAGTCCATGCAGGCCATGGCGAATCAGCTGCAAGGGATGAGTGGACAAGGGATGGCCTCTAATCAGGGGCAAAATGGTCAGAATGGCCAGAGTGGCCAAAACGGTCAGAATGGTCAAAACGGCCAGAGTGGACAAAATGGTCAGAACAGTCAGGGCGGTCAAAGTGGCCAGAATGGTCAGAACGGGCAAGGCAGCCAAAACGGTCAAAATGGCCAGAACGGCCAAAACGGCCAAAACGGCCAGGGCGGCCAAAACGGGCAGGGTGGTCAAAATGGTAATGGCGGTCAGAACGGGCAGTCAGGTAACGGAGCTGGCGGCTCAGGAGGCGGCAGAGGAACGGGCAGCAGCGATGCGCTGCACGACTATGTCAGCGTGCCTAATGCGATAGCGGACAGTGAGAATCTGACGGGCAATACCGTAGACCATAACTCTTCGGATTATTTCCGCGCCCAGAACGGCTTGAGCTGGGAGGGAACCCACATGTCTCACGAGGCAGTGATTGGAAGCTATGAGCAGAATGCCTATGAGGGGATTGCCACGGGACGGTATCCCAGCGGAATGGAAAATGTAATCAAGGAATATTTTGCAAGCTTTAACTGATAGGGTTGGCGTTTGCTTGGGAAAATGATATTTATGGAGGATGACAGGATATGAGTGAACTGGATAGGAGCAGGATGCAGGATCCGGTATATATGGCGGAACGGGTTGCTGATTGCGAGAGAGAGATTCAAAAGGGGATTATCGGGCAGACATGTATCATCCATCAGGTGATTCAGGCCATGCTCACGGGAGGAAACGTGCTCTTGGAGGGTATGCCGGGTCTGGGCAAGACCAGGCTGGTCAGCACCATCAGCAAGGTATTTGACCTGTCGTTTAAGAGGATTCAGTTTACGCCGGATTTGATGCCCAGTGACGTGACTGGAACGAATATCATTGTCAAGAATGAACAGGGAAGTTCCTTTTCTTTTGAGCGGGGGCCGATTTTTGCCAATTTGATTCTGGCGGACGAGATTAACCGTGCCACGCCTAAGACTCAGTCGGCATTGTTGGAGGCCATGCAGGAGCATACGGTGACGGTGGGGAATGACAGCCATGCCTTGGACGAGCCCTTTCTGGTGCTGGCTACCCAGAACCCGATTGAGAACGAGGGAACTTATCCGCTGCCGGAGGCCCAGTTAGACCGTTTTATGTTTAAAATCCTGGTAAATTTCCCCTCCAAGGAGGAGTTAAAAGGAATCGTCACATTGACAGAAGCAGAAAACCCCCCTGTCATAGAGAAGCAGATGGACGGGGAGGGGCTGCTTGCAGCAAGGGAGTTGGTGAACCGGATTCCCATAGCGGAAGCGGTGATGGATTATTTGTTGGATATTGTCATGGCGACCCATGAACCGCATCCCCATATTCGGGAGGGGGCAAGTCCCAGGGCGGCGCAGGCGCTGATTCGTGCTGCCAAGGCGAAGGCTTTTTTGGCGGGACGCTTTAACGTTTCCTTTCAGGATGTGGAGGAGGCTGCATATCCCGTGCTGCGCCACCGGATTATCTTAAGCTTTGACGCGATCAGCGAGGGCGTTTCCGAGGATGATATTGTGAGACGTATTTTGGTGGAAAAGAGGCCGAAGATTTGACGGGGAGGATGGCAAAATGACATTGGACAGTGCGTTTTATGACACTTTGTCCCGATTCCGCCTGGCCATGGGGCACAAATCCTCCATGAACCTGACAGGGAACCGCAAATCCGCCCAAAAGGGGTCTTCCACGGAATTCTCGGATTTCAGGGAGTATATGCCCGGGGATGATATCCGGCGCATTGACTGGAACGCGTACGGGCGGTTGGACAGACTCTATGTGAAGGAATACATGGAGGAGAAGGAAGCGGCGGTCACTATATTGTTGGATACCAGTGCCTCCATGGATTATGGGGCAAAGAAAAAGAGCGAGCGAGCCTGTATGCTTGCCGGTGCCATGGCGTATCTGGGGCTGAACAATATGGATCGGGTCTATCTCTATGATATGAAGCGGGTGCAGTCGCCTTTTGCGGCAAGTGGCGGGAAAAGGGCGATTCCAAGGTTGAATGACTGGCTGCATCAATGCGTGTTTGAAGGAACGACAGACGTGATGGAGGCTGTGAGAAAGCTTCCGGCGAAGGGACCGGGCGTAACGATCATTATCAGTGATTTCTGGCAGGAGTCCCTTTTGGACGGAGAGCAGGACACGGTGCAGAAGCTGTTGCGGTTCTTGGATTACAGGCGGCAGAAGGCGGTGCTCCTGCACGTGCTCGCGGGGGAGGAGCTTGCTGTGGATCTCACGGGTACGCGGAATCTGATTGATATGGAGGACAAAAGTACCCTGCGCCTTACTCTGGACGCGGCCAGCATTCGGGTGTATGAGAACGCGCTGCAGGCATATATGTCCCGCCTGAAACGGGAGTGTGCAAGGACGGGGGCATTCTATGGGGTATGTAACACGGAGACGGATTTTCAACAACTGATTTTTAAGGAATTAAGGATGCTATATGATATTTGAGAGTTTATGGCCGTTGTTTTTCCTGGCAGCGGTACCGGTTATCATAATTTTATATCTGTTAAAGCCCAAGGGAGTGGACTATCTGATGTCCTCCAATCTCCTGTGGCAGAAACTGTTGAAAAATGAGCAGTCGCGAACCTTTTTTGAGAAATTCGTGCACAATATCCTCATGTATCTGCAGATTTTGATCGTTGGCTTGTTGGTGATATCGCTGATGGCGCCGTTTATCAGAGCGGATGGCCGAGGGGGCGGGAGAAAGGTTCTGCTCATAGATACCAGCGGCAGTATGCAGCATGTAGGGGCTTCGGGCAAGAGCCGTCTGGAGGAGGCGGTGGAGCAGGCCTGCAACTATGTGCGCGATGCGGGGAATGCACAGTTTTGCGTGGTGACGGCAGATTTGTCAGGGGTAAATCTCCTGGCGGTGGATATCGCCGATCCGGAGAGTCTGGTGCAGACTTTGCGAGGCATTACATGCAGCGACAGCGGTGGAAGCCTTGCGGCGGCACAGGGGATTCTGGACACTCTTGTGGGTAACGAAGTGGACAATATGGCGGATCTGATTGTCTACACGGACGGAGCCGGCGCGGCGGAATTTGAGGAATTGCGCGGTGGCGCGAATAAAGAGCTCCATGTGGTGGGGGAAGCGACCGCGAACGTGGCGAATGATTACACAGTATTCTCTGTGCGGGAGGACGGGCTGTATGATGTGATGGTCAGTATGACCAATCACAGTGACGAGGCTGTTTCCTTTGACGTGGGGTTGTATGATGGGGAGAAACTGATTGGTCTGACACAGGCAAAGCTGTCGGCTTCCGAGAGCAGGGTTTGCCTTTTTGAGGGGATTGACTGGCAAGGTCAAAGTATCTCCTCCCGTCTCAGCGGGTTTTCCTTTGCCGGCTCGGAGGGGATGAATGACAGCCTGGCAGCAGACAATGTCTCGGAGGCGGTAAAGAGCAGGGGGAATCTGATTGACGGGCTGTTGGTGGGCAATGGCAATACCTTTATTGAAAAGGCATACGCTGCCGTGACAGGTTCCAATCTCACCAAGGCGGAGACGGATATCGCCGCGGCGGAGGGTGCTTATAATGTGGTGATCTATGATGCGGGTCAGGTGCCGCAGTACGCAAAAGGCAGTTGGCTGATTTTTGGGGATGCCAGGGGAGAATCCACGGAAAAATTGGAAAATGTAGTGCTGGATATGACAAACTGTGACCTGACATCGGGACTGTCCGGCTTTACCATAGGGGTGAACACCGCTTATTGCTTTACGCTGCCCGAGGGGGCAGAGAGTTTTCTCGAGTATGATGGGAAATGTGTGGGCTACTATGGCGAGCGGGACGGCATGAAGGAGGTCGTGGTAGGCTTTGACATCCGGGAATCGGATTTCCCGCTGCGGGCGGAGTTTCCGATATTCCTGGCAAATGCCATGATTTATCTCTCGGATACTTCCTGGCTTGCCACGAATGTCTATTACGCGGGGGAGGAGATTGCACTGCAGCCATGGGCGGAGCTGGATAGGAGTGGGTTGGAGAGCAGACCCGGGAAGGCGGGGCTGTATCAGGTGGGCAATGAGGCCTATCAGGAGTCCTATGTGGTGCGGTTCCAGACCATCACTGAGTCGGAAGGACGCGCGGTGGCGGAGTCTGTCGCAAACTCTGGGGAGGTGCAATTGCAGAAGGTGAAGCGAACCCTGCGCAATCTGTTTTTGGCACTGGCACTGGCGCTGTTGGTGGTGGAGTGGATTGTCTATGTGCGCCAGATGCGGTATCGCGGGAAATTCTATCTGGCGGTGAGAGCCATGGTGACGTTGTGCATAGGTTTGGCTTTGCTGGGCATACGGATTCCCTGGGGGAGCAACAATAATGCCACGGTTTTTGTGGTGGATCTCTCCAACAGTAATGAGGAGCACTTGCAGGAGGCAGGAGAATATTTGAGGGACATGGTGGCAAAGATGCCCGCCGGCAATGCTTTTGGGATTGTTACATTTGGAAAAGATACTTTAGTGGAGCAATTCCTGACTACGGAAAAATACTATGGCGGACTGATGACATTGCCCGAGAAGTCGGCGACGAATTTTGAAGAGGCTGTTTCCAGAGCCCTCACTCTGATTCCCAGTGATTCTAACGGGCGTATCGTGGTACTCACAGATGGTAAGGAGACAAGGGGAGATATCCATAATATGGCTCAGGCATTGACTTCCAGCCGGGCGGAATTCTTGACATTACTCTATGAGGACGCGGTGACGGATGACGCCTATATTGAAAATGTGACTTTGCCTGCCTACCTACATCCGGGGGATAAATATTCGATTACGGTGTTGGTGGAGAGCAATTATGACACGGACGCGGATATCGTGCTTTACAACGGAACCAGCAAAGCCGCGGCAAAAGAGGTGCATTTGAACAAGGGCAGCAATCGCTTTGTGTTTAGCGCTCAAGTGAGCGCTGAGACGGATAATGGCGCTATGGAAAGCCTGCGGGTACAGGTACGGGCTCCGGGAGATTCCTGTGCGGAGAACGATTCTTATAGCGCGTATTCTGTGGTGGAGGCTGTGCCGAAGGTGCTGATTGTCTCCGGTATGGACACAAATGTTTCCAGTTTTGTCTCCGTGTTGAACGCAGCTGGATGCGATTACAGTTCTGTCTCTGCACTGAATGCTCCGGACAGCATTAACGCCATGTTGGATTACAAATCCATTATTTTGGTAGATACCTATATTGATGATTTGCCAAAGGGCTTTCTGGACAATCTGGATACTTATGTAAAGGATTACGGCTGCGGTTTTATCTGCTGCGGAGGCGAGGACAGCTTTGCACTGGGCGGTTACAGGGATTCCGTGTTGGAAACTGTGCTGCCGGTGGATATGGAGCTTAGAGGGGTGGACGAGATGCCCTCCATGGCCATGGTGATGGTGATTGACCACTCCGGCAGTATGTTGTCAGGGAGCGGGGGGAGTTCAGGTATCAGCAATCTGGATATAGCAATCAAGGCTGCCACGGTGGCAGTGGATAATCTGAAGGATTCGGATTATGTGGGTGTGTTGACATTTGATGATAAATATGACTGGCAGGTGAATATTCAACAGATTGAGGACAGGGAGGCCATCAAGAATGCAATCAAGGCGATTGCCGATGGCGGCGGGACGACGATCAAGCCCGCGCTGCAGGAGGCTTGCGATGCCCTTGCTGAATGTGAGGCGTCTGTCAAGCATGTGGTGCTTCTCACGGATGGCATGGGGGAGACCACGGATTACAGGGACGTGATCAGTGCCTATAAGAACAACGGGATTACACTGTCAACGGTGGCGGTGGGAACGGGATCAGATACACAGCTGCTGGAGCGTCTCGCGAAAAATTGTGGCGGAAGATATTACTATTCGGATATTTCCAGCGATATTCCCAAGATTTTTGCCCAGGAGGTTTTCCTGGGGGGTGACAGCTATATTCAAAACGGGGAATTTGCATTGGCCGTGAGGGGAGGTCATGAACTGACAGCCAATCTCTTCACGGAAGGCTGGCCCATGCTGTATGGATATATCTCGGCCACACCCAAGACAGCATCCAGTCCGGTGATTGTCTCGGCGGACAAGGAGGATCCGATTCTCACGGTCTGGCAGTATGGGCTGGGGCGGACTGTTGCGTGGAACAGTGACGTGACAGGGGAGTGGAGTGGTCCCTTTGTGGGCAGGGAGGATTATGTCCAGATGTGGAAACGTGTGGTGGACTATTCCACGGGCAATGTCAATATGGGTGAGGACAGCGTGGATGTGGTGACGGCAGGTGAGTTGACCGAATTGGTCTACCGGACAAAGGAATATGGAGGCGAGACGGAGATTCTGGCGACAGTGATAGACCCGGAAGGCGAGGCCAGTGAGGTAAAGCTTCATGCCACGGCGCCGGGAAAGTACGAGGCGGATCTTCCCACCTCCCAGACAGGTCTTTATCACTTTAATATACGCCGTACTGAAGGCGGAGAGATTCAAAGCTATATGACCACTGCAGCGGCGGTACAGTTCTCGGATGAATATAAATTTGACGTGAGCACGGCATCATACTTGCGCTTTGTGGAGCAGTACGGGCGCATGATCGCGCCGAATGAGGATATTTGGACCAGGATAGACGCGAGGGCAAGGGGAAAGATTGCTCTGACCAATTGGCTGCTGGGACTGGCGATCTGTCTGTTCCTGTTGGATGTGGCGATGCGGCGGTTCCAGTATGTGCCGAAGTGGAAATTCTCGTTTGCGGGGGGTGGAAGACGAGCGGAAGCGGGTGCTATGGCTCCAAGCATGGAGGGCACTGTCAACACTGTGGAAACGTTTGCAGCCCAGACAGAGCAATCCTCAAAAGAACAGAGCGCAAAGGAGCAAGGCAAAGCGGAGCGAAAACAGAGGGAGAAAGCTCCCGGAAAGACGAAGCGGGAGGAACAGACCTTAGATACCTCACAGTTATTAAAGAAGAAGGATGATCGAAATACGATGTAAATTCGTAACTATTCAGAATCATTTGAAAAATTGATTTAGGGGAAAACCGTCTTATGAAAGCAAGCTTTCAACGTCGTTTTTCCCCTAAATTCGCTTGGTTCTGAACAGTTACCTATAATTCTAATCAGGTGGATTCCAGCCGTCAAGTACCTTTTCTATGGTATATTCCGCCGCCTGCTCGTCCGTGAGCTGGCAGGAGAAGTCCGCTCTTTGACCGGGGGCGGCGCCAGGGCCGTAGGAAGCGTGCTCGGCATAGAGGAAGTGACCATGGGTTTTGCCCCAGTCCTGCCATCCCAGCGGATGGATATGCGCGCCTAACTCACAGCTGAGGAACACCGTCTTGGCATACTCTCTCCATGGTCTCCCGAGGTAGATCGTGTGGGGAGGGCAGTCGCTGGTGAGACGACAGTTCTGGAATACATAGCCATAGGGGACATCCTCGTAGGTGGAAGCCGCCGTCACATAGCCATAAATCACTTCATCCTCAGGGCTCTCCGGGGGCTTCCTGTCGCCAGGCATTTTGGAGAAAATTTCACAGTCTTCAAACCACGCGGTGGCGCTTCCAAAGATAAAGTCCACATCCCCCTGTATAAAGCAATTGCGGTATAAATGTCTGCCTAAGGTTCTGGCCTTGAATTCCCCGGGACCTTTAAAACCGCCGGGCTGTGCCTCCTTCTGGGGCAGAGGGGCGGTGAACAGGGTGTCCTGGCTTCCCAGGAAACGACAATTCTCAAAATAGCAGCGATCCGCGTCCACATAGAGCGCAAGAGCCTGCCCTACGGTGTGTCCGAAACCGGCATCATTTTGAAATGTGATATTATGGGCGGTAAAATCAGAAGCATCAATGCGCACGGAAGCGGTGCGGAAGGTGCCTCGTTTCTCGCCGTTGTCCAGAAGCTCGGCGGCGCCAAGACCGTAGACAATCACTGTGTTGTCCCGATGTTCCCCGATCATGGTCACACGGGGACGGGAAATTGTCAGCCGTTCCCGATAGATACCTGCCCCGATATGTATCACGATCGGTCTGATATTCCAGTCGGGGGCGGGATATACCTTGTCCTGCGCCAAGATGCCCAGCACCTCGTCGGACAGCGGGTCAAGCTGGTTCATCGCCTCCAAACACTCTGTTATGGTGGTGTAATTGGTCTTGTCCGGGGGACAATCCTTGCAGTTTACGTAAAGCTGCAGAGCATTTTCAGATGCATTCATTCTTGTATGGCTTCCTTTCTTAAAAAACAGTCTGCTGCCGAAATGACAGCAGACTGGATGAATATTCTTATCATCACAACAATTCCACAATGGTCAGATCGGGATAGTCAGCCAAATTCACATAATCATTGCCGCATTGTACCATGGGTTTGGAGAGCTTGTCTTTGTTGATAAAGATAATCTCTGCTTCCCGTCCGTCGCTTAGGCGGCAACGGTTCTGGATGTAAGTGTTGACTACATTCTCGAGGAAAATAAGCAAATACTCCACGTCATATTTCTGGAAGCCGTCCTCCTCAAAGCTTTCAATGACACGGAAAGGACACAGTGCATCCCTATATGACCTGGGGGCGGTCATGGCGTCATAGACATCAGCAATCGCCACAATGCGGGCATAGGGGTCAATCTGATTGCCTGCCAAATGCATGGGATAACCGCTTCCGTCGCTGCGCTCATGATGCATCAGGGCGGCGTTACAGATTTGTTCGTCAATATTTTGTTCCTGCAGAAGCTGATAGCCCAAGATGGGGTGTTTTTGTATCAGAGTGTACTCACTGGGGCTGAGTTTTCCGGGTTTCGTGATGATGGCATGGGGAATCATCAGCTTGCCAATATCGTGGAACAGACCGCATGCTGTGGCCATCTCTATCTGGTCGGGCGGGAGCTTCAGCCATCCGGCAAGCACATTGCAGACCAGTCCTACGTTCATGCAATGGGCAAATGTGGAATCATCATATTCTCTCATATTCTGCAGTATATCCAGAATGCCGATCTGCCCTCTGCCGCCGGCGATCATATCCAGCGAATTGTGTAGCAGGGTATCCACATCAAGCTCCAGATTGCGTTCCGCCACACCGTTTAGTGCATTTTTAAAATGATCTACGTTCAATTCATAGTCGGCTTTAAATTTCTTGAAAATTGGCGAGTTTTGTACCCTTGCAGAATAGGAGGGCGCCTTTGCCTCGGGAGCAGCATTCACCATATTGGAGGTTTCCGCTTTGGCGTCTTCCACAAAAACGGTGAGAATTCCGTATAAATCCAGTTTGGTGATTAAATTATCCGTCAGCACTGTCCCCTGGGACATGACCAGTTGGCGGTCAAAGCTCAGAACATCCTCCGCAACAACCATGCCAGGGAGCAATTGTAATGTAGATAGTCTTTTCATAAAAGTAACCTCGCCTCTATTTCTTATATCTATTATACTGATTGGCGCAATAGTCTGTCAATTTCAAATTAGACAATTTTTTACAGCCAAGCTAATCATTTTACACAAACTTTATAATTTATTCACAGCTTCCTTAGGATGAGTAGTTGAATCTGCACGGCAAATCTGTTAAAATATTCTGTGGGTTGTGTGAAGATAGGGGGATTTTGACCTGGGCACACGGCAAATTCGCGCGGATAAAAAGCGAAAAAAGCGCAGATTGGTAAGGAAAAAATATGAAACTGATTGAAAAGGTATTTGGTACTCACAGCAGCAGGGAACTTAAGAGAATCGAGCCGCTGGTGGAGAAAATCGAGGCGTTGCGTCCCACGATGCAGGAACTCTCGGATGACGGGCTCCGTGGGAAGACGGAAGAATATAAAAAGAGGCTGGCGGAAGGGGAGACTTTGGATGATTTACTCCCGGAAGCATTTGCCACGGTGCGGGAGGCCGCGAAGCGTGTGTTGAATATGGAGCATTACCGCGTGCAGTTGATCGGAGGGATCATTCTTCATCAGGGGCGAATTGCTGAGATGCGTACCGGTGAAGGTAAGACTTTGGTGTCCACATTGCCCGCCTACCTGAATGCTTTGGAGGGGAGAGGTGTCCATGTGGTGACGGTCAACGACTATCTGGCGAAGCGTGACGCTGAGTGGATGGGACAGGTGCATGAATTCCTGGGACTCAAGGTGGGCGTGGTGTTAAACAGCATGACCAGCGAGGAGAGACAAGCCGCCTACAATTGTGATATTACCTATGTCACCAACAACGAGCTCGGGTTTGATTATCTGCGTGACAATATGGTGATCTATAAGGAGCAGCTGGTGCTTAGAGATTTGTATTATGCCATTATCGACGAGGTGGACTCGGTGTTGATCGACGAGGCCAGAACCCCTCTGATCATCTCTGGACAGAGCGGGAAGTCCACGGCTTTGTACGATGCCTGTGATATTTTGGCCAGACAGATGAAGCGCGGTGACGATATCAAGGAACTCTCCAAGATGGACGCCATCATGGGTGTGGTGCAGGAGGAGAATGGTGATTTTATCGTAAATGAAAAGGACAAAGTTATCAATCTTACAGAGGCAGGCGTGGAGAAGGTGGAGAAGTTCTTCCACATCCAGAACTTCGCAGACCCTGAGAATCTGGAGATTCAGCACAATATTATCCTGGCGCTCAGAGCGCACAATCTGATGTTCCGGGATCAAGACTATGTGGTGAAGGATGATCAGGTGCTTATCGTGGACGAGTTCACTGGGCGTATTATGCCCGGGAGACGATACTCGGACGGTTTGCATCAGGCGATCGAGGCGAAGGAGCATGTGAAGGTGAAGCGTGAGAGCAAGACCCTCGCCACCATCACCTTCCAGAATTTCTTTAATTTATTTGAGAAAAAGAGCGGTATGACCGGTACGGCGCTCACGGAGGAGAACGAGTTCCGTGAGATCTATGGCATGGATGTGGTGGAGATTCCTACCAACAAGCCTGTCATCCGTAAGGATCTGCAGGATGCTGTGTATAAGACCAAGGCCGAGAAGCTTCAAGCCATCGTGGAGGCGGTGGAGGAGGCTCACGCAAAGGGACAGCCCGTGCTGGTGGGCACGATTGCGATCGATGCCAGTGAGGAGATCAGCCGGCTGCTTCAAAAGCGTGGTATTCAGCACAAGGTGTTGAACGCGAAGTTCCATGAGATGGAGGCGGAGATCGTGGCGGATGCCGGTATCCATGGGGCGGTGACGATTGCCACGAACATGGCGGGCCGTGGTACGGATATCAAATTGGACGAGGAGGCGAAAGCAGCCGGCGGGCTTAAGATTATCGGTACCGAGCGTCACGAGTCCAGGCGTATTGACAATCAGCTGCGCGGACGTTCCGGACGTCAGGGAGACCCTGGTGAGTCCAAGTTCTATATCTCGCTGCAGGACGATCTGATGAGGCTGTTTGGTTCCGAGCGTCTCATCAATATGTTCAATACCCTGGGAATTCCTGAGGGACAGGAGATTGAGCACAAGGCGTTGACCAACGCCATCGAGACCGCCCAGAAAAAGATTGAGAACAATAACTTTGGCATCCGTAAAAATCTGTTGGAATACGATCGTGTCATGAGTGAGCAGAGGGAGATTATCTATGAGGAACGCCGCCGCGTGCTCAATGGCGAGAGCATGAGGGATTATATCTACAAGATGCTCACGGATATCACGGAGAATTGTGTGGATATCTGTATCAATGACGATATGGGTAAGGAGGACTGGGACTATAACGAGCTGAATACTTTATTGTTGCCCACGATTCCTTTGCAGCCCGTGACTGCTGCACGTGTGCAGAAGGGCAAGAAGAACAGCTTGAAACAGCAGCTCAAGGAGGAGGCTGTGAAGCTTTATGAGGCGAAGGAGGCGGAATTCCCGGAGCCCGAGGCAATCCGTGAGTTGGAGCGCGTGATTTTGTTGAAGGTGATAGACCGCAAGTGGATGGATCACATTGATGATATGGATCAGCTGCGTCAGGGTATCGGTCTGCAGGCATATGGACAGAGAGATCCCGTGGTCGAGTATAAAATGAACGGTTACGAGATGTTCGACGAGATGACCCAGAACATCAAGGAGGAGACCGTGCGGCTGCTTCTGCACATCAGAGTGGAGCAGAAGGTGGAGCGTGAGCAGGTGGCGAAGGTCACCGGCACCAACAAGGATGATACGCTGCAGAAAGGACCTAAGAAGAGGGAGAATGCCAAAATTTACCCGAACGACCCCTGCCCTTGCGGAAGCGGCAAAAAGTACAAACAGTGTTGTGGGAGGCGGTAAGCACTATGAGCAAATACAATTCATTTAATGTCAATCTCAATATTCATCCCAATGCACCAAAAGCAGTATGGGACAAAGTACACAAAATATACGCAGAGATGCCATATTGGAACGGCTTCATTGAGGGAACACCCATATGGTATGGACCGGGGGATATCATTATCGAGGCGAGTCCCGAGCCCGCCGGCCTGCATTTCTATGCGGAGATGCCTCAGGCGGAATGGGAGTCGTGGATCTGTACATTTCGGAATCGGGCGACGGAGGAACTGGGTTATGAGATCGGAGAGCCGGAGGAGGGGTATCCGTTTCGGTTTATATGAACCTTTTTTTGAAAAATCAGAAAAAGGGTATTGACTTTTTTACTGAGCTGTGTTAGATTAAGTACATAAGGAGTGCCTACCTTATTTATTTTGATGAAAATCATCAGAATAAGTGAGATAGGCATTTTTCATTGAGTGACATCCAGCTGCTTGCAGCGGGATTGTTGACTTGCAGAAGATGCGGAAAGGAAACGAAGGCCATGGTACGACGGGACAATTCTTTCAATCGTTATATGGAATCTGTGGGTATAGGCATGTTTGTCATATGCTCTGGTTTGTCATGGGCGGATATAAGGTACTGCGTGTATTATGGTGCGACGAGTAGGGGCAGAACTCTCATTTTTCCCGGAAACCCTGTGAAAGCAGGGCAGTTAAGATGCTGATAATAGGCACATCAGTTGATTAAGAAGGGATTAATGAGAGCTATCTGCCAAACAATCGGGCAGATGGCTTTTTTCATAGACAATGGACCCTTAGCTCAGAAGGTTAGAGCGGCGGCCTTATAAGCCGTGTGTCGTTGGTTCGAGTCCAATAGGGTCTATTCAATTGAGAAAATTCATGTTATAATAGGCACAGTGTGCATGCGGAGGATAATGAGCAGATAAAGTTGTATAAGGGACAATGAGATGAAAAAGCGTATATTGGTTAAGTGTATATGGCTGTTAGTAATTGGTTTGGTGGTGTGGGGGGTGATCACTTTTTTCCGGAAATATCCTTTGAAGAGGACGGACTTTTCATCCCTTCAGGAGTTCTGTCAGGCGGGATGGCTTCACATGCCTTATCATGAGCTTCCTGAGAATGCGGAGGATGTACATTATTATCTCAGCAGTGCTTTCTATTTTGTGGAGGCTCGGATGTATTCCTTTTCGCTTCCGGATGATGCGGATTATGATGATTACATGGAGAAAATAAAACAATATAGCTGTACAGACATTGAACACTCTTGTGGTTGGGAGGACTATGAGTTATATCAAGGTGCATATTTTCATTTTTCTGAAGAAGAGCTGAGACGGATGGACTATCTGGTGGACAATTACGAGAATATGAGTTATCAGGAGATTCTGTCATATGATATATTGCCCGGAGGATTTGCTCATGGGTATGGGGCGGATGTGGAAGATTTTTGGGATTTGGAATATACATTAGGCGAATTTCCGAAAGGACTGTCCTTTGAGGAGGTGATTCCGGACGATGTCCGGAGTTATACCATTTTGTATTATCATCCAAGCGGGACGGGAAGTATGGATTATGGAATACTGGTGAATGAGGCGGAGCACAGGTTCCTTATTTATTATGGAGGGACTATAAAATGATGGAGTAGGAAAAGGCTGATAACAATAAGGTTTAGACAGCAGAATGAGAGGACGATATGGTAGAATTAGATCAGATGAAAACAGAGGTCACGGGCTATGAGCCGATGCTTTCGGAGGTGAAGGCCTCCCTTGATTTGGAGAACAAATCCAAACGCATTGAGGAGCTTGAGATGGAGATGGAGGCGCCGGGCTTCTGGGACGACCCGGAGAAGTCGAACCAGAAGATGAAGGAGTTGAAAAATATGCAGGATACGGTGAAGCTGTGTGACAAGCTTTCCACCCAGTATGATGATATCCTGACGTTGATCGAGATGGGGTATGAGGAAAATGATGATTCCATGGTGGCGGAGATCCGGGGGGAGCTGGACGAGTTTATCAGCGAGCTGGAAGAATTGCGGATCGGAACGCTCCTTTCGGGAGAGTATGATAAAAATAATGCCATTTTAAAACTGAACGCGGGTGCGGGAGGGACGGAGAGCTGTGACTGGGCGGGGATGCTGTACCGCATGTATACCCGCTGGTCGGAACGCAAGGGATTTAGTATCGAGGTGCTGGACTATCTGGACGGCGACGAGGCGGGGATTAAGTCGGTGACTTTTCAGGTCAATGGGACGAACGCTTACGGATATCTTAAGTCGGAGAAGGGGGTTCACCGTCTGGTGCGCATTTCGCCCTTCAATGCCCAGGGAAAGCGTCAGACATCCTTTGTGTCTCTGGACGTGATGCCGGACATTGAGGAAGATCTGGACGTGGAGATTGATGAGAAGGATCTGCGCATTGACACCTACCGAAGCAGCGGTGCGGGCGGCCAGCATATCAACAAGACATCCTCTGCCATTCGCATCACGCATATTCCCACAGGAACCGTGGTGCAGTGCCAGAATGAGCGCAGCCAGTTCCAGAATAAGGATAAGGCGATGCAGATGTTGAAGGCGAAGCTGTTTCTCTTAAAGCAGGAGGCCAATGTGGAGAAGCTTTCCGATATCCGGGGTGAAGTGAAGGAGATTGGATGGGGCAACCAGATTCGTTCTTATGTGCTGCAGCCCTATAAGATGGTGAAAGATCTGCGCACGGACGTGGAGACGGCAAACGCGGACGCCGTGTTGGACGGTGCCTTAGACCCGTTTATCAATGGATATTTAAAGTGGGTGAACACGACAGGGGAAGCGCCGAAAGCATAGGGCGCATGAGATTGTCTGAAGATTAGCGGGTTTGTTGTTCCCTTGCCTGCATCAGATTCAGGAAGAAAAAGGTGTAGGTAATATTCATGTAGGGTGCGAGCCACAGGTTGCCGATGCCTAAAGTGAGGAGACTGAGCAGTATCAGCGGGAAGAAGCTGAGCTGGATGTAGAACAGGCGTCTCTTGTGGCCCTTCATGACATGGGCGCTCAGTTTGATCAATTCTCCAGCGCTGTAGCCGGGGAAATCAAGGAGCAATAGGAATACCTGAGAAATTGCTAGACTGCAAGGGACATAAATCACAAGGCATATCACGTACAAAAAGCCTGCAGAGAGTATTTGGTTCCATGTGGCATTGTGGTCGATCAGATATGTTATGATACTTGCAGGCAGATGGCTCAGTTCATTTACAAGCGCAACCAGACAGGCAAGCTTTAGTGACTTGCCGAATTGTGATTGAAAACCATAGAAAACATCAGAAACCCTTGGACTTCTGCCACAGGCGGTATTCAGGCAAAGCAAACAGAGTCCCACGTTGAATACAGTAATAAAAAAGCTTACAATCAAATCCAGCACATAATCTAATGCGTTATACCAGTCTGCATAGCTTTCTGTCAACACACCATTTTCCAACAAACGCTGAATTTGCTCCAAGGAGAGGTGATTTCCCAGCATTTCCTTGAAAATCATTCCGATGCTGAAAAATATGGCTCCTATCAGGGTTATGGTTAACTGGGAGGCTATGGTGATTATTGCAATTAAAAGCGAGGCAAGGATAAACTTGCCATAGTTGCCTTCCAGCGCGCCCTTTGCCTTGTCCTTTAGGGTTGCGCTGGATAAAAAGGTGCTGTCTTGGTTCATCTGATTACTCCGTTTACTGTAGCGGTTTAGTTCGTTCTTGTTTTAAGGAATCTTGCATTACAGGCAGCTCAGGCAATATAGTCCATGTTCATGCCGGCGTATTTATCATAGTCGGTTGCCTTCAAATCCTTTTGGTAGGGGTTTTCTTCATTATAGTACTTAATCTGCGTGTTGGTGGTGCCACCAGCTACATAGGAGCGTCCACATTCCGGGCAGATTGCCATTTTGATGGAAACGGAAGCCTGCAGAACTTTGCCGTTGTCAGCAGCCGCCTTGGAATAGGCGTTGCTCACATGCTCCTGTTCATGGGCGCGCACTCTGGAAGCGGCGCTTTCCGGTGAGATATGCTGCGGTGTCTTAAAGGATACCATCTCATCCGAGCCGTCCTTATACTTACGGTTTTTGCAGGTCTGGCATTCCTCGCCGGAGGCCTTCTTGCCGTCGTCTAAACCGATCAGCTTTGTCTTTTCCTCCTTCGCGGGAAAAACAGCTTTGTCTGCCGCGTCTGCGCCATTAATACCATTATAATAACTGTTGTTATTGTAAGAATTGCCGGAATATGGTTGAATCGCTGAAAATGCCATAGTTAATACCTCCTTTTAATTAATTAGATCATAAGTCTGAATCATCATAAATGTTCAAAATTGTAATCATAAAATTCATCATAATAGTACTCGTAGGAATCTTCAAAGGCATCTCGAAGTTCCGGGTCAGTCATTATCATATAGAACATGTAGACACTCATAAGTATCCCTAGAAAAATACCTACACAGGAAAGAATCAGCCCTGTGATGCTCATGGACGGCATTGCTTTTCCCATGCGCTTAGTGAGTATGGCAAACAAAATGCCCAGTCCTCCAAGGGGGAGGGACAATACCCCCGTGCAGCAGAGGGTGATGGATGCGATACCGCACACAAAGGATGCGACAGAAAAAGGATTCAGCCGTTCCGGCGGCTGGCCGGAAACCATATTATTTTGATAATTATATCGGTTGTAATCCATATTTTGTTTACTCCTCCTGCTACTATAATATACTGTACCACTTTTTACTCAAAATGGCAAATACTTAGACAGAAAACAAGCAAAAATTTGCTGCAAATTTTACCGCAAAAATAAAAAGGAAAGCCTTGAAAAAAGAGTGGGTTTTATATAGAATAGTAGTGTTGTCTAAAAAAGGATTTGGACAGAATCAAAGTGAGGGTGAAACATATGGATATTTTGCAAAAGTTAAAAGAAGAGTTAAATGTGGAGAAATGGCAGGTGGAAGCCGCTGTCAAGCTGATTGACGAGGGCAATACCATTCCTTTTATCTCCCGTTACAGAAAGGAGGCCACCGGCTCCCTGGATGACGAGCAGCTCCGCAATCTCCATGAGAGGCTGCAATATCTGCGCAATCTGGAGGACAAGAAGAATCAGGTGCTGGGGAGCATCGAGGAGCAGGGAATGCTGACGGAGGAGCTTCGGGAGAAAATTCTGGCAGCGGAGACGCTGGTGGTAGTGGAGGATTTGTATCGCCCATACCGTCCCAAGAGGAAGACCCGTGCCAGCGTGGCAAAGGAGAAGGGGCTTGAAGGGCTTGCGGAATTCATTCTGGCGCAGGAGACGGCGGAGCCTGTGGAGAAGGAGGCCGAAAAATATATTTCCGAGGAGAAGGGCGTCGCCAATGTGGACGAGGCGATACAGGGCGCGAAGGATATCATAGCGGAAGGGATTTCGGACGAGGCGGACTATCGTCTTTATATCCGCAATATCACTATGGATGAGGGGATCATCACCAGCGTTGCCAAGGATGAGAAGGCTGAGAGCGTGTATGAGATGTACTATCAGTTTGAGGAGCCTGTGAAGAAGATTGCGGGACACAGGGTGTTGGCTCTAAACCGCGGCGAGGCAGAGAAGATCTTGACAGTGAAGGTGAACGCGCCGGAGGAACGCATCATTCGCTATCTTGAAAAGCAGAGGATTACCGCAGACAATCCCCACACGACGCCCCTGATTCAGGAGGCGGTGGCGGACAGCTATGAACGTTTAATAGCACCTGCTATTGAAAGGGAAATCAGAAATGATCTGACGGAGAAGGCAGAGGATGGAGCAATCAGCGTGTTCGGACGGAATCTGGAGCAGCTTTTGCTGCAGCCGCCTATCGCTGGCAAGGTGGTGCTGGGATGGGATCCTGCTTTCCGGACGGGCTGTAAGCTGGCAGTGGTGGATGCCACAGGCAAAGTGCTTGACACAAAGGTGATTTATCCCACTGCTCCGCAAAATAAGGTGGAGGAGTCCAAGGCGGAATTAAAGAAGCTGATCAGCAAATATAATGTGGATTTAATCTCGGTGGGAAACGGCACAGCGTCAAGAGAGTCCGAGCAGATTATTGTAGAACTGTTAAAGGAACTGGACAGACCGGTGCAGTACGTGATCGTGAGCGAGGCAGGCGCTTCCGTATATTCCGCCAGCAAGCTGGCCACGGAGGAATTTCCACAATTTGACGTGGGCCAGAGAAGTGCGGCATCCATTGCCCGCAGGCTCCAAGATCCTTTGGCAGAACTGGTGAAAATTGATCCCAAGTCCATCGGGGTGGGGCAGTACCAGCATGATATGAACCAGAAGAAGCTTGGCGATGCCTTGAATGGTGTGGTGGAGGACAGCGTGAATAAGGTCGGTGTGGATTTGAATACTGCCTCCGCTTCCCTGCTTGAGCATATTTCCGGTATTAACAAGACCATTGCCAAAAACATAGTGGATTATCGTGAGGCAAACGGCAGATTCACCAACAGGAAGCAGCTTTTGAAGGTGGCAAAGCTGGGTCCCAAAGCGTTTGAGCAGTGCGCGGGTTTCATGCGCATCACGGACGGGGAGAATCCTTTGGATGCCACCAGCGTCCATCCAGAGTCCTATGAGGCCACCGAGAAGCTTTTGGAAAAACTTGAGCTTACCATGGAGGACGTGAAAGCCATGCAGAAAAAGGCTGCCATGCAGAAGGGCAAAGGAACCGGAGGCAAGGTTGCTGTGGCGGGCGGTGCTGGAATCCAGGGAGCATCAGGCAAGACCGTGGCAGGAGATGGCAGGACTGACGGGCGAGGCGCCCAAAGAGGCAGGAACCAGAGACAACTCCAGGTGCGCAACACGGGCACGGCCATGGGAAAGGCCATTGCGGCAGCCATGGCGGGCACTACGGCAAAGGATGCGGACAGAGCGGCAGGAGGCATGAACACGGGGAATTCGGCTGGCCGGACGAACAATGCGCAGGGTGGTATGCAAGAAAAAACAACAAGTGTTATCGAAAACTCTGTGTCAAGTTTGGAGAGACGTATCAAGGACAAGAAGCAGTTGGCGGAGGAGTTGGGAATCGGTGAGATTACCCTGACAGATATCCTGAAGGAACTGGAAAAGCCCGCCAGAGACCCGAGAGACGATATGCCCAGGCCGATTCTTCGGAGCGATGTGTTGGATATGAAGGACTTGAAGCCAGGCATGATTCTGAAAGGGACTGTGCGCAATGTCATTGATTTTGGCGTGTTTGTGGATATCGGCGTCCATCAGGACGGGCTGGTACATATTTCCCAGATCACAGACCGCTATATCAAGCATCCGCTGGAGGCAGTCAGCGTGGGCGATATCGTGGAGGTGCAGGTGCTTTCCGTGGATGTGGCGAAAAAGCGTATTAGCCTGACGATGAAGATCGGGGCGCAGAAGTAACCAACGTAACAGTTCAGCCTTGCAGCAAGTCACGCTGACGAATGGGTATTATTCCTATTCAGGCACGCTCCCGCTCTGTGAAAAACGTAACGGACGCTAAGCTCGATGAGCTGCTTTGCAGCTCATTACCTCGCTAAGCGCCGACGTTTTTCGAAGGCCTTCATAGAAACAATACCCATCCGTCAGCTAAGCGTGGCAAAACAATATCGGTTAGTAAAGCATACTAAACCAAATTGCTATTGTAGGCAGAGCTAATGTTAGATAAGCATACTGGAACAGGCTGGCGTAGGTATATGTTCTACAAGCGGCCCTTGAAAAACGTCGGCACTTGGCGAGGTAATGAGCTGCAAAGCAGCTCGTCGAGCCTAGTGTCCGCTACGTTTTTCACGGAGCGGGAGCGTGTCGCGGCTAGAACATATACCTATGCCAGCCGTCACTTATGCCTACTTAACTGCCATTAAAAACTGAACTGTTACCTTGTGGAAAATACTTGCAGCAAAGTACTTGCTTAATATCATACAGTGAGTTATAATAGTCCAAAACATAAACAATTCTTCGGGGTCGGGTGCAATTCCCTACTGGCGGTAAAGTCCGCGACCCGCGGGAGGCGAAAGAGTCTTTCGCGGCTGACTCGGTGAAAGTCCGAGACCAACAGTAAAGTCTGGATGGAAGAAGAATAACGGATGTCATTTTATGGATGATGTCTGTTAGTGCGTAAATGCATGACGTGCAATGTGCCCCCGAAGTGGAAAACGATTCCACCTCGGGGTTTTTTGCGCGAGCAATGAGGAGAGCTTGTGCCGTGCTTGCACGAGCACAAGTTGGACGAATGCCGCGACACCGAATGCGCAGCAAGAGGTGAAAGCAATGAGGTGAAAGTCATGAGGAGAGGCTCGATTTCCGCAGAGTTGTCAGCGTAAGGAGGAAAATAAGATGAATGGTTTGTTGGAAAGTGTGAAACAAAATGTTGTTTCTGTATTGGAGTTTGCGGCGGTGATCGTCGTGTTGTTTGTGGCGGCGGTGCTTTTGGAGAAGGTGGCGCAGCACAAGAGAGGGGTGAAGGAGCCTCTTTTCGACACCCGCAAGATGGCTGTGGTGGGTATGTTTTCAGCGTTAGCCATGATTATAATGCTTTTTGAGTTCCCGGTTTTCTTTGCTCCCCCGTTTTATGAGCTGGATTTTAGCGAGCTGCCCATCTTGATAGGAACCTTTGCCTTCGGGCCGATGGCGGGAGTGATGATGGAATTCCTCAAAGTGCTGTTAAAGCTTTGTATCAAGGGCACCAGTACGGCCTTTGTGGGGGATTTGGCGAATTTTGCCGTGGGATGTAGCTTTATCCTGCCCGCTTCTGTGGTGTACGCTTTCCGCAAGAGCAAAAAAAGCGCTATAGCTGCCTGCATTGTGGGCACGCTGACGATGACGATCTTTGGCACTGCCTTTAACGCAGTATACCTCCTGCCCGCGTTTTCCGAGCTTTTTCACCTGCCCATGGAAGAAATTCTGGCAATGGGGGCAGATGTCAATCCCTTTGTGCAGGAGGGGGATATCTTCAGTTTTGTAGCAGCCTGTGTCGCTCCGCTGAACCTGATTAAAGGCGCCAGTGTTTCGATTTTCACGTTGTTCGTTTATAAACCTCTCAGTCCAATCATCAAGGGCGAAAGACGATAATGAAACAATCACTGCCAATCTACAGAAAATCTTAAGAAAAATCTCAATATTTTTTTCTGATTTTTGCTTTATAATGCGTAAGCTATAAGCTGTTTAATTCCCTCTTGACAAGGTGGGACAACTATTGTATTATGCAAATAGTACAGCGATACAAGAAAGGACAGAATTATGAACGCATTAGTAGAAATCAGGGATGTCTGCAAAGTATACAATCCCGGAGAGAATGAAGTGCGGGCGCTTGACCATGTGAGCGTCACCATTGGCGAGGGGGAGTTCGTAGCGATTATCGGACAGTCCGGCAGCGGCAAATCCACATTGATGAATATGCTGGGCTGTCTGGATGTGCCGACCAGCGGCACCTACAGACTGCACGGGCAGGATGTGGGGGAAATGACCGACGACGAGCTCTCAGATATTCGTAACAGGGAGATCGGTTTTATTTTCCAAGGTTTTAATTTGATACCCAATCTGACCGCAAGGGAAAACGTGGAGCTTCCTTTGATTTACCGTGGAGTTTCCAAGGGGCAGAGGGAGACTCTTGCGACAAAGGCGTTGGAGAAGGTGGGACTCGCGCACCGCATGGAGCACAAGCCGTCGGAAATGTCAGGAGGACAGCAGCAGCGTGTCGCCATCGCAAGGGCAATTGCCCAAGCGCCACCGATTATTCTGGCGGATGAGCCCACGGGTAATCTGGATTCCCATTCCACGCAGGAGATCATGAATATTTTGCGTGAATTGTATGAGGAGGGACGGACAGTCATTCTCATCACCCATGATAATGAGATTGCGGCTCGTGCCAAGAGAGTGATTAAGATAAAGGACGGATGGATCGAATCTGACGAGATGCGGGAGGAAGTACAATGAGAAACATATTTAGAAAAGCGGAAAAACAAGGGGGAGCACAACCCGGAGGCAAGGATAAAAAGAAAGGAAAGAAAAAGAAAATTATCATAATTGTTGTGATCGTCGTGATATTGCTGATTATCGTGCGGGGATGCGCGGGCAGCGGAGAAGGCGGCGTGACGGTGACGACGACCAATGCCACAAGAGGCGACCTGCAGGAGAGCGTGTCTACCAGTGGAACCGTGGAGGCGGAAAACGTCAAGGTTCTATTTGCTCCGGCGGCCGGAAGACTGGGGAAGGTAAATGTTGCCGCCGGTGATGCGGTGAAAAAAGGTGATGTGCTGATATCCTATGACAGTGAGGAATTGGAGCGGTCTTTCAGGCAGGCCACACTGGAACAGCTCAAGGTGGACGCTTCCTACAGCGGCGCAGCGTCGGACAATAGCGAGAATCAGGCCAAACTTCAGGAGGCTAACACCAATCTGGCGGTTTTGGAGCAGCAGCTTAAGGATTACAAGGCGTATTTAAAGAAGCTGCAGTCTGATCTGAACGAGAATCAACGGGGAACCGCCAACGCGCTGGCTGCGGATAACTATGATCTGCAGAAGGAAATCAATAAAATACAAAATGGGTCGGATCCGGATTCGGAGGAAAATCAAAAGAAACTGCGGAAGCTTCAGGCGGATCTTAACAAAAACAACTATCTGCAGGGAGTGGTTAATTCTTCGGACTATGTGACGGAGATGGAAAAAGAGATCAGTAATGTCCAGGAACAGATTACCGCCTGTGAGGAATACAAGGCTAAGATGGAGAGCCAGAAGAATAGCAGCGAGGCGGCAGTGTGGGACAGTTACGACCGGACACAGCGTGACGCGGACAAGGAGTTGGCAAGCATCGCATACGCTGAGGCGGAAAAATCCTATTATGGCGGGAAGACAGGAATTTGTGCCGATTTTGACGGCGTGGTGACAGAGATTAGCGCGGTGGAGGGTTCCAGCGTGCTTGAGGGGACACAGTTGTTGACATTGGAGAGCAGTGGGGAGGTGAAGGTGAGCTTTAGCGCGTCCAAATATGATGTGGAGAAGCTGGCAATCGGACAGAGCGCGGATGTGACCATCTCGGGGAACACCTACACCGGGAAGGTGAGCAAGATTAACCGGATGGCTACGATCAATGCCTCCAACACGCCTATGGTTGGCGTAGAGATACATATAGACCAGCCGGATGATAAGATTATTCTGGGCCTGGATGCCAAGCTGTCAATTTACACCCAGAAGGAGGAGGATGCGCTGCTGATCCCCGTGGAGGCAGTGAATGCGGACAGGGAAGGGGATTTCCTCTTTGTGGTGGAGAATGGTGTTTTGGTGCGCAAGCCAGTGGTATGTGGTATCTCCAATGATACCTATACTGTGATCCTGGAAGGAATCACGGAGGATGACCAGATTGTGCTGAGCTCTTTTGGCAGCTTGGAAGAGGGATTGACTGCTACGGTCATTCCGGAAGGAATGTCGGGGATGTAGGAGGGATTATGGCACAGATATGGGAATATATTAAAATTGCGCTGTCAAATATAAAAAGCAACAAGGGGCGTTCCATCCTGACAATGTTGGGAATCATCATTGGAATCTCCTCTGTCATTATGATTATTTCGATTGGAAACGGTGTAAAGGGAGGGATCAACAATGAGTTGAACTCCATAGCGGGCGGGCAGATCTATATCTATTCCTATGGAAGTAATGAGGAGGGGATTGCGATAGAGTTCACTGAGGATGATATCGATGCGATTATGGAAAAGGTGCCTCATGTGAAGGCGGTTACACCCAACTGGGGTTTCAATGGAACTTTCACAGGGAGAAAGGGCAGTTTTGGAGGCTCGGCAACCATGGGAATGCCAGGATTGGAGTATTCCAGCAATGACCCGATCGTCAAGGGGAGATACTTCAATGACAACGACTACTATTCCGCCAACAAGGTCTGCGTGATCACGGAGAGCAGTGCCCGAACTCTGTTTGGCACGACGAATGTCATAGGCATGACGCTGGAAATGAACATGTATGGCATGGCGCAGGACTTTACGATCATCGGAATCCGGCAGGATAATGCTTCCATGTTGTCGGGGATGATGATGTCGGATCGGATTACAATGGAGTGTCCACTGTCAGTGGTGTCATCTGTTTATGGATTCTATGTCACAATGAATGATCTGCTTATAATCAGCGATGGAGCGGAATTTGCGACACAGGTGGCGGAAAAGACGGTACAATTGATGGAAAACCGACACGGGGTTCGCGGTAAGAATGCAATACAGGTGGAAAACTTTAATGACTACATGAGTCAAATAAATGAAATCATTAGCTATATCACGATTTTCGTGGTGTTTGTGGCGGCAATCTCCCTTTTGGTGGGAGGCATCGGCGTGATGAACATTATGTTGGTATCCGTGACAGAGCGCACTAGGGAGATCGGTATCCGCAAGGCGCTGGGGGCAAGAACCAGTTCCGTGTTGGTTCAGTTTTTGGCGGAGTCGGCAATGATATCCCTGTTGGGTGGCTTGATTGGGATCATTCTGGGGGTGCTGGGGGCAGCAGGAGTGTGTTCCCTCATGGGATTTACCGCTTCGGTCAATATCTCCACAGTGCTGGGCGCAAGCGTGTTTTCCTCGGCAGTGGGCATATTCTTCGGCATCTATCCTGCGAGAAAGGCGGCGAAGCTAAGTCCCATTGAGGCATTGCGTCGGGACTAGGGAGAGAATAATTAGTACTTGCTTTTTTGACCGGATAAACATATAATGATTTTAATGAAAATCGGGCACCTACAAAGGGATTGGTTTGTAGGTGCTCTTTCAAGGTGGACAAGTTGGTGAAGGAGTCACGATAGAGTCATGGTAGAATTGGATGTCAAGATTGAGGTTGGCGACCTCTATGATTATATGTTGATGCATGCCTATCACGGAGCCGCGGGGCTGTTGGGCAGCGGCGTGGGTGCCGTTGCGGTGCTGGTGGGGGCGTCGAAGGGAGAGATAATCTTCCTGATAGCGGGGCTTATCCTGCTTTTGTATTTGCCATGGAACCTCTTTGTCCAGAGCAGCAGGCAAGTGGTGAACAATCCCGCCTTTAAGGAGCCGCTCCACTACCTGTTGGACGAGCAGGGAATCACTGTGTCCCAGAACGGCGAGACACAGCATCAGGATTGGGAGAATATGGTGAAGGCGGTGTCCACGAGCCGCAGTATTATCGTGTATACCAGCAAGGTCAATGCCACGATACTGCCAAAAAGGGTGATGGGAGATAAGAAAACGGATGTTATTGAAATAATCTCCACCCACATGCCGCCGAAGAAGGTGCGTATTCGGAGCTGAAAGTTTGAAAGGAAACCACTTTCAAACTCTTTATTGGTGCAGTATCGCGGGGGAACTCGTGATATGCAGGGGTATAATTTATGAAAGAAGAACTATATAAGGAAATAAATTGTAATACGACCATCGAGACCAACAGTCCGGAGGAGACCTATGCCCTTGGGTTCAAAATCGGACAGGAGGCGTGTCCGGGACAGGTATATACCCTGATAGGGGATTTGGGGGTTGGCAAGACGGTATTTGTCCAGGGGGTGGCGGCAGGTTTGGGAATCACCGGGCCGGTGAACAGCCCTACTTTCACGATTCTGCAGATTTATGAGGAGGGCAGACTTCCGTTTTATCATTTTGATGTCTATCGGATTCAGGATGTGGAGGAGATGGAGGAGATCGGCTATGATGATTGCTTTTATGGACAGGGAATCTGTCTGATAGAGTGGGCGGATCTGATTCAGGAGATTCTTCCCAGGGAGTTTACAGAGGTTGTGATAGAGAAAGATTTGGAGAAGGGTTTTGATTATCGGAGGATTCGGATTACAAGAGGTGTCTTGCGGAAATGAGGATAGATTGTTATGAAAATTTTGGGTTTGGACAGCTCCGGACTTGTGGCAGGGGTTGCCGTGGTGGAGGACGGGATTCTTCTCGCGGAGTACAATGTTAACTATAAGAAAACACATTCCCAGACGCTGCTTCCCATGTTAGATGAAGTGCGAAAGATGTTGGAGTTGGATATGGACACGATAGACGCTGTCGCGGTAGCGTCCGGTCCGGGTTCGTTCACGGGTCTTCGCATTGGGGCAGCCACGGCGAAGGGGCTGGGGCTTGCGCTTGATAAACCGATTGTGGAGGTGCCCACATTGGAAGGATTGGCATACAATCTTTGTGGAACTAAAGGGCGGGTGTGTCCCCTGATGGATGCCAGAAGAAATCAGGTTTACACGGCAGTTTACGAGTTCGTTGAAGGGAATACTTCTGACAAACTGCCCATCCTGCGTGTGGCGGAACCCCAAGCGGCTATGGATATTGAGGAACTTCTCGCCAAATTGAATGTACTTGATGAGAAAGCTTTGGAGTGTCAAGAACGTCGCCCGGTGATATTCCTCGGGGACGGTGTGAGTGTCTATCATGAAATCATTCGTGAGAAAATGACGATTCCCTATCTGTTCGCCCCGGCTAACGCAAATCGCCAGCGGGCGGGAAGCATTGCCGCACTGGGGGAGGTCTATTTCCGGGCGGGACGGACGGTCTCCGCGGCGGAGCACCGGCCGGAGTATTTGCGGCAGAGCCAGGCAGAGCGGGAGCTTGCCCAGAAGGAGCGTGCATGATACAATTGGAAACTGCGGTAGTGATACGTCCTCTGGAGAAAGAGGATGTGAGGGCGTTGGCATGTTTGGAGCAGGAGATTTTCACGGTTCCATGGACAGAACAAATGTTTGCAGACTTGCTCTCCCATGACTACAACTTGTATCTTGTTGCAGAGACGGAGGGAAAAATCATCGGCTGCGCCGGATTGACCATGCTGGGCGAGGAAGGTGATATTGATAAAGTAATGGTGGATGAACACTTCCGCGGACATGGGATTGCGGTCTTGTTGCTGCAAAACCTTATGAACAGGGCAGGAAGCAGAGGAATTACCTCTTTTACCTTGGAAGTACGCGAGAGCAATCACCCCGCAATCCGACTCTATGAGCGTTTTGGCTTTCGCAGTGAAGGTGTCCGCCCCAAATTTTACGAAAAGCCCACCGAGGACGCCCTGATCATGTGGCTGCGCCCCTAAGTGTGCTCAGAGCACTTTTGTGCCCCAATAATTACCACGCCCGATCGCATCTTTCCTATAGTATACTCTAGGTGCAAACGATATACCAGCCAACAACACCTATAGGGAGGAAATCAATGCAAAAATACGGAAAAATTATTTGCAATCAATGCAAAAAAGAATTAAAATCAGACGGAAAATATTTGAAAGAAGGATGTTTTACCGTGGATTACACCTTCGGATATTTCAGCCGCAAGGACGGCACCAGGCACAGATTTGATCTGTGCGAGGACTGCTATGATAAAATGATAGGGCAGTTCGAGATTCCGGTGGAGGAGGACGAGGAGACCGAATTATGCTAGATGTTTGTTTGCTGGGTACGGGCGGTATGATGCCCCTGCCATACAGATGGCTTACTTCCCTGATGATGCGTTATAATGGGAAAAGTATTCTGATCGACTGTGGCGAGGGGACCCAGATCGCTCTGCGGGAGAAAGGCTGGAGTCCTAACCCCATTGATATTATCTGTTTTACGCATTATCATGCGGATCATATCAGTGGTTTGCCGGGGATGCTGCTCACCATGGGGAATGCTGAGCGTACGCAGCCCCTGCTTCTCATAGGGCCCAAGGGATTAACCAAAGTAGTCAATGCACTTAGGGTAATCGCGCCGGAGCTTCCTTTTGAAATACAGTGCAGGGAGATTGCGGGTACTGAGAGCGAACAAAAATTTTCTTTCGATGGATTTGAGATTGAGGCTTTCAAGGTGAACCATAATGTGTTATGCTATGGGTATAGCATGAGTGTGGAGCGAACCGGAAGATTTGACCGCGAGCGGGCGGAGGAACAGGGTATTCCCATGAAGCTCTGGAGCCGCCTGCAAAAAGGGGAGGTCATTGAACAGGACGGCTGTACCTACACGCCGGATATGGTTCTTGGGGCGAGGAGGAAGGGGTTGAAGGTGACCTATTGTACGGACACCAGACCCACGGACAGTATTCTCGCCCATGCCAGGGGAGCCGATCTTCTTATATTAGAAGGAATGTATGGCGAGCCGGATAAGCTGGTCAAAGCGAAGGAGCACAAGCATATGACCATGTATGAGGCGGCGCGGATTGCCAGGGACGCAGAGGTTCCGGAATTGTGGCTGACCCATTACAGTCCCTCCCTCATGCGTCCGGAGGAATTTATGGGGGATGTCCGCAAGATTTTCCCAAGGGCGATTGCTGCCAAGGATGGCAGGACGGTAGAATTGAATTTTGAGGATGAATGATTATGAAGAAATCGACGACGCGAGTGACGGTTATAATTGTGTTTCTGGTGGTAGCAGTGGTCGGATATTATGCATATCTTGCCAATCGAAGCAGGAACGAGCGGGCGGAGGAATCCATGTCCACGGTGCAGATGATACTGAGCAGGGATTTGAGCAAGGACTACCCGCCCACCCCCAAGGAGGTAATTAAATATTATAATGAGATTTTTGTTGCTTACTATAATGAGGAGTGTTCTGAGGAGGACATAGAGGCTTTGGGTTTGAAGGCAAGAGAGCTCTATGACGACGAGCTTTTGGAGGCAAATGAGATTGGCGGTTATCTGATTAGTCTTCAGGACGAAGTGGAGGCCGGAAGAAAAAAAGAGCGGCGTATCGTCAGTCCGAATGTGGCATCCAGCGTGAATGTTGATTTATTCAAGGAGAACGGATATGAATTTGCAAGGCTCCAATGCGGCTATACGATTTTGGAGGGAGGTCAGAAATACCCCACCACTCAGATGTATCTGTTGCGTAAGGATGGGAATAAGCGGTGGAAGATATACGGATGGGAGGACGTGAAGAATCTGGAATCCCAGTCATGATGTGTGGTGTATGTGAACGGTTGGGGATGTCTGTGGTAAATATGGGAAATTGGGACGGAGCATGGACACAGAAAAATGACAGGATGGAAAGAATGGAATCAGTGGAATCAGAATCAAAATCCGATATTTACATATTAGCAATCGAGAGCTCCTGCGACGAGACGGCTGCGGCGGTGGTGAGAAACGGCAGGGAGGTTTTGGCAAGTGTGATATCCTCCCAGATTGAACTGCACACCCTCTATGGCGGCGTGGTGCCGGAGATTGCTTCCCGCAAGCATATTGAGAAGATCAATCAGGTGATTGAGGAGGCTCTGCGTGAGGCGGGGATGGCATTGCGGGAGATGGATGCGGTGGCGGTGACTTACGGGCCGGGACTTGTAGGTGCGCTGCTCGTGGGTGTTTCCGCCGCGAAGGCAATATGCTTTGCCACGGGGATTCCTCTTGTGGGCGTGCATCATATCAGTGGTCATATCAGCGCAAATTATATTGAATATAAGGAACTGGAGCCCCCCTTTGCATGTCTGGTGGCGTCGGGAGGGCATTCCAATTTGGTCATTGTGAGGGACTATGGGGAGTATGAGATTGTGGGACGTACCAGAGATGACGCGGCAGGAGAAGCGTTTGACAAGGTTGCCCGGGCAATCGGGCTGGGGTATCCTGGCGGTCCCAAGATTGACAGGCTGGCAAAGGAAGGGAATCCTGACGCCATTGCTTTTCCCCGGGCGAAAGTGGCGGAGAATGTGTATGATTTTAGCTTCAGCGGGCTGAAAAGTGCTGTGCTGAACTATCTGAACAGCTGTCAAATGAGGGGGGAGAGCGTGTGCCAGGCGGATGTGGCGGCTTCTTTCCAGAAGGCGGTGGTGGATGTGCTTGTGGAGCATTCCCTGCATGCGGTGAGAGAGTATGGTCTTAACAAATTCGCCATTGCGGGGGGTGTTGCATCCAATTCAGCACTCCGTACAGCTTTTGAGGGCGAGTGCACCAAGCAGGGTGTGGCTTTCTATCACCCAAGTCCTGTGCTTTGCACGGACAATGCCGCCATGATCGGGGCGGCGGGGTATTATGAATATATGAGAGGGGTGCGTCACGGCTACGACCTGAATGCCGTGCCCAATTTAGCGTTATGAAAAATGAGAAAAGATGTACGGCGATCGTGCTCGCCGCCGGCAGTGGAAGCCGGATGCAGGGGGATGTGCCCAAACAATATATGATGTTGGCGGGAAGACCTGTGATCTGGTACGCTCTCCGGGCGGTGGAACGATCCAAGGTAATTGACGACTGCATTCTGGTGGCTGCTGCTGAGGATTTGGAGTTTGTGTCAGAGGAGATTGTCAAAAAATATAATTTTTCCAAAGTGGACGCCATCACTCCGGGTGGAGCGGAGCGCTATGATTCTGTGATGTGCGCCCTTCGCGTGATAGAGAACGGGGGCTTAAGCGTCCCGAACCATGACGGCTATGTGTTTATTCATGACGGGGCGAGACCGTTTTTGACGGAAAAGATGTTGGTGAGGCTGGCTGACGCGGTCAGCGAGTACCATGCCTGCGTGGCGGCTATGCCCGCCAAGGACACGATTAAGATTTCGGATGACGAAGGGTTTGCACTTCAGACTCCGGACAGAAGGTCGGTTTGGAGCGTGCAGACACCCCAAGTCTTTGAAACGCAATTGATCATCGAGGCTTATGAACGGCTGTTTGGCAGGCTGCAAAGACTGCAGGAGCAGGGAATCGCCATAACGGACGACGCCGGTGTGGTGGAGCTTTTTACGGGTTGCAGGGTGAAAATGGTGGAGGGGTCTTATGGCAATATCAAGCTGACCACCCCTGAGGATATGATCGTTGCGGAGGCGTTTCTCAGAGAGATATTGAAAAGTGACAAGAAAGTGTAAAGTTAATTGTATATATTGTATAAGGCGGATTTTACAAAATGCATAAAGGAATTTGCGTTTTGTGGTCAAAATGCTGTATGTGTAAAATTTTTTGGAGTTTTTTTGTGGGAAAAACATGAGAAAACAGGCGTTTTTTCATTATTTTGCCCTAAAAATATGCAGCTATACAAAATTTGTTACTTGCAATTTGTACACAATAATGGTAAAGTATTAAGTAACCAGAGTTTCTCTGGTGTAACAAATCACTTTAATAGGGAGGAAAAAAATGAAGAAGAAAGTTTTATCTGTACTTCTTGCCACCGCTATGGTAGCTTCCATGGCTGCTTGTGGCAATCAGGGTTCTACTCAGCCCAGCGCTTCTGACCAGCCCAGCGGGTCTAATGCGCCTACTGAGTCAAATGCTCCTGTAGAGGAGGACTATGTTCTGGAGAATCTGCACATCGTGGTAGACGGTACTGTTACCGCAAACTCAGAGAACGGCCAGGATGCATTTATCGAGCAGTGGGAGGCTGCTGTGTCTGAGAGATTGGGTCATCCCATCAAACTCACCATTGACCAGCTGGATCACTCCGATTATGCAGGTACCGTATCCAGATATCTGACCACAGGTACACCTGGTGATGGACAGTATCCTGACGCTCTGATCATGAGTGCTTCCATGTTCCGTGAGTATGCTCCTACAGGTTTGCTTTGGAATATGGCTGATGCTTATGAGAACGCTGAGTTCCAGAACAGACTTACTCTGAAGTCCGTTAACGAGAACATGAAGACTTCCAGCGGTGAGCTGTATGGCTTCGCTCCTACTTATGGTAATGGCTGTGTGACCTATGTTAAGCAGTCATGGCTGAATGCAGTGGGCAAGTCAATTGATGACATCAAGACCTTTGATGATTACTATGCATTGCTGAAGGAGTTCCATGATGGTGATCCCGATGGCGACGGCACCAATGGTAAGACCTATGGCGTAATCGCAGCTGGTTTTGGTAAGCTTGATGAGGCTCCTTTCATCAACTACATGCCTGAGTTCTGGCAGGGTGCATATCCTGATTTCTATCAGAAGGATGGCGTTTGGGTTGACGGTTTCCAGGAGCAGGCTACTATCGACGCTCTGGACAGACTGGCTAAGGCTTATGCAGATGGCCTGATCGATCCCGATACTGAGGATGCTGGTACAAAGCAGGCTCGTGAGAAATTCTTCTCCAACGACCAGTCCACTTCCGAGGGTGTGTTCACTTACTGGGCAGGTACATGGCTTAGAACTCTGACCAACAACATGCAGAAGCAGGAGGTTGACGACGATCTTGGCGATGACAGATTGGTTCAGCTTCCTCCTATCAAGGAGATTAAGGATACTTGGGGCGGCTACATCAACAGAGAAGCTCCCGTTTGGGTTATCACTGATGATGGCGACGGCAGCAACGCACGTGAGCAGGCTATCTTTGATGCTTTGCTTGACACCATGCTTGACGGTGACACAGTGCAGACTCTGTGGACCTACGGTGCAGAGGATGTTCACTGGTCTACCAAGGCTGAGAGCTTCGTTACCAACCCTGATGATCCTGACAAGAAGAAAGAGTACAATTATGAAGAGGGTAAATTCCACTTGAAGCAGTCTCCTAACGATCCTAACAGCGTTTGGAGTAAGAATCATCTGGATTCTGTCCTGGTTATCGCTCCTTTGACCAATGGCTTTGTTTCTGACGATCCTTTGATCACCAAGGGTAACCAGTTCTTCACCGAGAACTGTGTAGATGCTCCCGCTGCTGCATCTTGCGAGACTCTTACCGAGGTTAAGAGTGATTTGGCTAAGGATAAGCAGACATGGATGAACAATGCTGTTACTGGTCAGATGACTGGTGCTGAGGCAGTTGCTGCATATGTAGAGAAGTATGGTGATACTTCCGCTGCAATCTTGGCTGAGCTGAATGCACAGTAAGCTTTGATGCGATTTTAGAATGGCATTTCTGTTCTGTTCTGTCGGGCGTCCAAGGGCGCCCGACGCGCAGAACGTTTTTTTACAAAAATGTAAAGGACGGGTTAGCTTATGAGCAAAAAAAAGAACTTGACTTCCACAAATGTTGAGATTCGCAAGAAACCCTTGGGGATGCGCATTTGGAATCATCGGGGCTTTTACCTGATGTTCCTTCCGGTTCTAATCTATGTATTGATTATTTACTATTGGCCTATGCTGGGTATTCGTTATTCCTTTTATGATTACACCTTGAAGAAGATGGAATTCGTAGGCTTCAAACATTTTAATTCTTTGTTCCAGGATAAGGATTTCTGGACATCGTTCCGAAACACTTTGGAGCTGTCCATTATAAAGTTGCTCCTTACCACGGGGGCTTCGGTTATCGTATCCGTGTTTATCAATGAGATGGGTAATCTGATGGCAAAGAAAGCTTTGCAGACGGTTATTTATCTGCCTCACTTTATGTCATGGACTGTTACGGCAGC
>CAMWLG010000017.1 GCA_947175035.1 uncultured Lachnospiraceae bacterium
TGATTTTTGCGTGGAAGGAACGCAGGAAAAGGTTGACGAGGCAAAAGCGAAGATTTTGTCGGGCGAGTTTGGCGTGTTTGACGGTGTGATTGAAACGAACACTGGGGAAACGGTAGGCGAAGAAGGTAAAACGCTGGATGATGCCACGATAACCGGCGGTATTAATTGGTATTTCAAGACGGTGACAGCAGTGGAATAGGAGGAATGGTGATGAGTTAAAAAAAGAAAATCCTGGCAACAACAATTTTTCCCATACTGATTCTGGGATTTTTATCCATGATTCTGACATTAACGGTCGTTAAGAATGCCATGGTGGATGAAATGCGGGACGCACTTAAGGGAACTGCGGCGGCAACGCTGGCAGCCTACGACCAAAATACAGGGGATTACGTAGTAAGCCCAAACGGAGATATCTGGAAAGGCGGCTATAATATTTCCCATTCCGAAAGTCTGGTGGACAAGATCAAGGATAATTCCGGAATGGATGTAACGTTTTTCTATGGTGACAAGAGGATCATGACTTCCGCGTTTGATAGCAACGGCAACCGGATTTTGGGTTCCCCTGTGGGAGAAAAGATTGTTGAGAAAGTGCTGCGGGGAGGAGAAGAGTATTTCAGTAAAGCGGTTTTGCTTGATGGTGTGCTTACATATGGCTATTATATGCCGGTCTATCCAAATACTGCGGCGACAGAGCCCATTGGCATGATTTTTGTCGGCAGCAATAAAGCGGTTCAGGATGCGGCAATCAATCGGCTGTTAAGACTGGTGGGGATAGCGGTTTTGACAGTTATGGTACTCTGTATTGTAGTCGCGTCCAGAATTGCGGCTTCTATCAGCAAAAGTATACAATCCAGTATCGGCATTGTGAAGACGGTTGCGGAAGGAAATCTGGATGTGGAGATCGGGGAGAAGATGCTTTCCTATAAAGACGAGACAGGAGAGTTATCAAGAGCGATGCTGACACTGCGCGATGCGTTGAAATCCACCATGCAGGAAATTGCCGGAAATGCCCATCATTTGTTGGAGGCATCGGAGACTCTGGGAGATGTGGCCGATCGCACAGGCGGGGCAATGCAGGAAGTGACACAGGCGGTCAACCGTATTTCGGAAAGCTCCTCGGAGCAGGCGGAAAATTCAAGAAAGACTTCGGAACATATGCGGATCATGGGTTCTGACATTACAGAGACTGCTTCCGAGGTCGGTATGCTGGATGTCAACGCTGCAGCAATGCAGAAGTCCAGTGAAAAGGCAGTGGATGCACTTGCAAATCTGCGCCAGATCAATGAAGAGGTGGAGCGTTTTATTGAAGAAATCCGGATGCAGACGAATCGTACAAACGATTCGGTACAGCAGATTTATCAGGCGACAGCTTTTATTACTTCCATAGCAGACGATACGAATTTGTTAAGCTTAAATGCAGCGATTGAAGCGGCAAGGGCGGGCGAAAGCGGCAGAGGATTTGCCATTGTGGCAGATCAGATTCAGAAACTTGCAGACCAGTCCGGGCAGTCCAGTCTCGAGATTGAGGAGGCCAGCCGGAAACTGATGGAAGATTCTGCCAAAGCCGTGGAAATTATGCAGCAGATGCAGGGAATCATAGCAAGTCAAAGCAAGAGTATGCAGGATACCCAGAGTATTGTCAAGGAAGTTTTGGGTGAAATCAATGACTCCATGCACGGCATTGAAATGATTAAGGGTAGTGCCCAGCGTTTGGAGCGGTCTCGCAATGAAGTGGCGCAGGCGGTGGACGATCTGTCGGAAATTGCACAGGATAACGCTTCTGGAACCCAGAGAACCTATGACGCAACTCAGGAAGCGGTAGGTGCCTTTGAGCAGGTTTCCACCAGCGCGGGAAGGCTGCGTGAAATAGCCGATGAACTGGTAAAAAGCATTGAGTATTTTAAATTGTGATTTTGATGTTTTTGATGCCGTTGAATATTGATTGTTGATGATAATTGAAAGGGACGAACGTAATTATCGACCGTTTGTCCCTTGCTTTTATTTTTCAATGAAATCTCTTGTTTGCTGCATTATATCTTTTAAAATTTCAATATTTTTCAAAGTGTCACCGCATTCAAGGGAATGATTGCAATCATCATATGTGGTTAGTGGAACATGGTTTTCTGCTGAAAGCCGGGTAATCTCATCAATGTTGCTCCATGGATCTGCTGTGCCAATAAAACCAATTGCATTACTCGGTGCAAACAGGAAAGTCTGTGCCAAAGGCGTATATAGAATATGTTTTACCCCATTTAATCTATATTTCTTAACATAAGAAGTTGCAATAATTGTACCAATACTTTTGGAAATAAAAAGCACATCATCATATTCCGACCAGATAATATCTGCAAGTTCAGCTTCAGTCTGGGAAAACAGTGCTTCATAAGCTTCTTTCATTTTTTCTTCATTGCCACGGATATTGCCGGCGTTGTAGGTATAGCTTACATTTCTGGAATTTTCATATCCAAGTTTACTTGCGATGCTTCTGCTATAGTATAGAAGGGGTTTGTCACAATGGTATCCTATACCTGGGAAGTAAATAGCTATTTTCGACATAATATTTCCTTTCGTTTTGGTATACTTTGAAGATATGCAGTTGCTCATATCTTCCTTCAGGAACTATTTTATCATATACACCTCTGTAATTCTATGAAATTCCATCAATCCAGCTCTGAAATTTGATAAATTCTAATTGAAAGCCCTGTTGTTATATAGTAGTATGTAAACAGTTAGAAAAACTGTCCTGATGCGCTATGTAAGGATGTTTGAAAGAGGGAGTCTAAGAGAATGAATATTGAACAGATTAAAGAAAAGCTAAAAACAAATGAATATGATTTCCTGAGAGAAGACAAGAATCTGGGTAAAAACATTATTCTCTTAACGCTCGGAGGAAGCTACGCTTATGGTATGGATAAGGAAGGGTCTGATCTGGATGTCAGAGGGATTGCTTTAGATTCCAAAGAGGATATTCTGCTGGGAACCGATTTTGAGCAGGTAGTAAATGTAGATACAGATACCACAGTGTATTCATTTAATAAGATGATACAGTTGCTTACATCCAACAATCCTAACACTGTGGAAATCCTGGGCTGTAAACCAGAGCAGTATATGTATTTAACAGATATTGGAAGAGAACTTTTAGAGAATAGAAAAATGTTTTTATCTAAGATTTGTATTCACACATTTGGAGGATATGCAGGCAGTCAGCTGCGGAGAATGGAAAATAAAGCGGCAAGGCTAGTGGGGCAGGCACAAAATGAAGCATATATTCTGAAGAGTATCAGCAATGCAAAATATGACTTTAAAACCAGATATTATCCGCATAACGATAGTGACGTGCAGTTATATATTGATGAAGCAGTTCAAGAAGGATATGACAGTGAGATTTTTATGGACGTGTGTTTGAAACATTATCCCCTGCGGGATTGGACTGGTATGTGGAATGAAATGAAATCCATTGTCAGCAGTTACAATTCCATTGGCAAGCGTAATGAGAAGGCTATTTCCCATGATAAGCTGGGAAAACACATGGCGCATTTGATTCGCCTTTATATAATGTGCATTGACATCCTTGAAAAAGAAGAAATCATCACTTATAGGACGGATGAACATGATTTGCTTATGAGTATTCGCAATGGTGAGTATTTGGACGAGAATAGACAACCGACCACCGCATTTTATGATTTGTTGAATGAATATGAGAAAAGATTTGAGTATGCGAAGCAGAATACATCTCTTCCTGATGCGCCAGATTATAAACAGATCAACGAATTTAAAATGTATGTGAATGAACGGATCGTGAAGGGAGATGTGTGATGAGAGCGGAGAAGCCTTATGCAGTATAAGATATTGATTATTGATGATGACAAAGAACTTCTCAAAATGTTGAGAAGATACTTTGAAATAAAAAGATACGAAGTAATTACGGCAGAGAATGGTACTGAGGGATTAAACAAAATAAAACTGCAGCCGGACATCATATTATTGGATATCAATATGCCGAAAATTGACGGAATAGAGGTATGCCAGAGGATACGTGACAAAGTTGCTTGCCCTATTCTATTTCTGACAGCGCGGGTAGAGGAACAGGATATTGTGAGCGGACTTTCCTCGGGTGGTGATGATTATATTTTAAAACCATTTAGCCTGAAGGAGCTTGATGCAAGGATTACAGCGCACCTGAAACGGGAGGTGCGGCGTATAGGCAGGACAGAATGCCGTTTCCAGGGCGAATTATCCATTGATTATCAGGCAAAGACTGTGCAGATCCATACAGCTTATTTGGAACTGACAAAATTGGAATACGCAATCATTGAATTTTTATCCATGAATCCAGGAATGGTTTTTGATAAAGAAAGGATTTATGAGAAAGTCTGTGGATTGGATGCAGAGGGGGATAGCAGGGTAATTACCGAGCTAATCCGCAGAATCAGAAATAAGTTTCAAAAATATACCGAAACGGAATATATCGAAACCGTATGGGGGATGGGATATCGATGGATAAAATAAGAAATCTTTCCGTGAGGAAAACAATTCTTTTATATATGGCAGTTGCTTTATTATGCAGTTTTCTTCTTTCGGCTGTCATTGTCGGAATTGCCTCACAGACACAAATGTATGTCTGGTGGAATTATGTGGATCAAGAAGCATATTTTAAAACAGTAGAAAGTATAGCCCCTGGTTATATAACAAATATTCCAAGACCAAGTGCTTATGAGATGACGCAGTCAGACTGTTTCGTGTCGGAGCTTTGCGACTTTTTACAGACTTATACGATATTGATTCTGTCTATGACAGGAAGCTGTGCGGCAGTTTTTCTGTTTTATCAGAATAAGCTCAAAAAGCCGATTGAGGAGCTGGCTTTCGCCTCAAAAAAGATTGCTGATAATCATTTGGATTTTCACATTGCCTATGAAAATAAGGACGAAATGGGCGTACTTTGTATGGAGTTTGAGCGAATGCGAGAGCAGCTTGCCGAGAATAACCGGATGTTGTGGAAAAACATTGAGGAGGAAAAGCTGCTGCGGGCGGCTATTGCACACGATATACGCTCTCCATTGTCTGTTTTGAAAGGATATCAGGAAATGTTGATGGAGTATCTGCCAAGTGCAGATATAGATATGGAACAGGCGATGGAAATGCTGTCAGAAAGCAGACATCAGATTGAGCGTATGGACACTTTTGTAGAAGCGATGCGGAAAATGAGCAGCTTAGAAAATCGAGAGCTGGCTGTGGGGGAGATTTCCGCCGGACAATTAGAGGCAGATATCCAGTCAGAACTTGCTATTCTGGAAAAAGAGTATGGAAAGCGATGTATTTTACAGGTGCCGGCATCAAATGAAATTTTTTGCGGAGATAAGGAAATCGTTTTGGAGGTAACGGAAAATCTACTGTCAAATGCCCTTCGTTATGGAAAGCATCAAGTTGAAATTATAGTAAGGGTAGGATATTCCGAGTTAAGCATTTATGTTAGGGATGATGGGGATGGTTTTAAGGAAGATGCAGAAAAAATCACGGAAGCGTTCTATGGACAGAATGTGAAAGACAGCCTGAAACATGCAGGAATCGGAATGTATATCAGCAGGCTGTACTGTGAAAAGCATGGGGGAAAATTAGTTTTGGAAAATGATGAACAGGGAGGGGCTGTAGTGACAGCAATATTCCGTCGGATTGCGTAAGTGATCCGACGTTTTCTTTTCATTGTCTTTTGGTTGTGATTTCTCTTTTACAATGGAATCATTGAGAAAGAGGAGGCAGGATTATGTATTCAATTTTGAAAAGAGAGGTAAGGAATTATATCACAAAACCTCTGTTCTGGATTGGCGTCGTAGTTGTGGCTTTCATGGTATTTCAAAATGTAAGCATTTATCTGAAGATCCATTACCTCACGGAGGAGGAGACCATTGTAAATGATGATCCGGAAACACTTCATGATAGGGATGTTTCTGAGGGATATGTGCCAACGGAGGAGGGGCTCAGACGGGAAATATGGGAAGGACAAATAAAAGAAACCTTGATTTCTGTATTTCAAATGGACAATACCAAAGCGCAATCTGTCATCGATGAAATGAAAGAAATGGATATTATGGCAGCCTGTGAGCATCTGGAAGAATATAGCTTTTATGGGGCAAATTATGCTTATGCGGCTACGGCTTATCATAAAGGGACGCGTGAAGAGATCAACTCTTATATTGCAGAAAAATTGGAAAACAGAACATTTTCCTACTACTTTTCAAGAAAGTTTGCAGATTTTGCAGGACTGGGTATGGGATTTTTTGCAACGGTTTCATTATCTGTTTTGTTTTTGCAAGATACAAGGAAGAATACCTATGAGCTTCTCCATACAAAGCCTGTCAGTGCGGGAAATTATCTGTTAGGAAAGGTAGGAGGCGGTTTTGCGGTCTGTCTGGTGATACTCGCGGTCTTAAATCTAATCTTTTTCGGTTTATGTTCTATATTTACGAAAAATAGTGGATTTGAAGTAAGGCTGACGGATTTTATATTGGCAACCTGTGTTTACATTCTGCCGAATATGCTGATGATTGTAAGCGTCTATAGTTTCATTTCACTGCTGTTTAAAAGCCCGCTGCCTGCAGTGCCGCTGTTGTTTCTTTATATGGTGTATTCGAATATGGGAAGCAGGAATGCCGAGGGCGTGTATGGATATTATGGCAGACCGCTGGCGATTATGGTGCGGTTTCCGGGGAGATTTTTTGATACTGCGCCCCCGCCAATGGTATTGCTTAATCAGAGCTTCCTAATCTTAGCCGCTATATGCATGATCCTTTTCTCTATACAGATATGGAAAAGGAGGCGGGTATATTGAAGCATGAAATGAAAATCTCGCTTCCATTTTATAAAATCTCCTATGCAGTATTTTTTACTGTAATGTTAAGCCTTGTCAGAGGGGTGACCTACTCTGATGAAGTAGGGATTGCATTGGAAGCGCCAATGGCGATACTTGCAGCCTCCTTTTGTGCAGATACGTATACGCAGGAGATTACCAGTAAACGGTCAGAAATACAACGGCTGTGTCCTATGAAAAAGAGAATGTATTGTATATACAGAAGGATTGTGATACAGGAAATATTTCTGTTATCTGTTGCGGTCATTGGATATGGATTGTTTTTTCTGTTTCAAAATCCAAGAGTGCTTTATATAGATCCAAATATCTCAGAAAACGAGACATGTCAATTTTTCATATATTTTGCAGCGATTGCTGTAACCCTTGCCTTTTGGGGACTGCTATCAAACCTGATTTCCTGTCTGTTTCGAAATATGTGGATGGGAATCGGGGGCTGTCTGATATTATGGCTGATTACCAATTCCAGTGTCGGTGACAGATATTTAGGAGCATGGAACTTATTTTCTTATACATTTAGAGATACAGAAAATGGCAGTGACTTTAGCTGGATCTGCGGAAAAATTGTTTGTATGTGTATTGGGACGATCATGGTGGCAATATTGCCTAAGATCATTGAGAAAAGAGGTTGAAAATATGGGAATTGCGATTGAGGATTTAACCGTAACATTCAAGAATCAAGTAACAGCAATCGATCATGCCAATTTGGAGATTCCAAAGGGAATCTTTGGGCTGTTAGGGGAAAATGGGGCAGGAAAAACAACGTTGATGAGGGTGTTGACGACGGTATTATCACCTACCAGCGGAATTGTAACCCTTGATGGAATGCTTTACTGTGAAGGGAATTATGAAAAGATACAGAGAAAAATAGGGTATTTGCCACAGGAAATTGATTTATATCCAAGCTTGACAGTACAGGAATGTCTGGAATACATGGGGGATTTATCAGGCATTTCCAAAAAGACATGCAAAGAACGCATCGGGTACTACCTTGAAAAAACCAGTCTGTCAGAGCATCGTAAAAAGAAAATAAAGCAATTATCCGGAGGCATGAAACGAAGGGTCGGACTTGTTCAGGCACTTTTAAATGAGCCCGAATTTTTGATCGTTGACGAACCCACAACCGGATTAGATCCGGAAGAGCGTATCCGTATCAGAAATCTGCTGGTTGATTTTTCAGAGGGACGTACGGTTTTATTTTCGACTCATGTGCTGGAAGATTTGGCAGCTACCTGTAATCAACTTGCCGTTATGAAAAGAGGACACTTTTTGTATGCGGGGAGTATGTTAGAGCTGCTGGAGTATGCAAAAGGAATTGTGTGGGATTTCGTGACGACTGATTCTGTGCAAGCGAGGGAATTGGAGAAAAAGTATTTGATTTCTGCGAAACAGTATACGGAAAATGGAATACAGATGCGGATTTTGAGTAAAGAAAAACCGGATGTGGACTGTAAACCAGACAATGCAATGTTGGAAGATGCCTATATTTATCTGACCAATCAGTAATGGTCATCATGAAGTTTGGCACAAAAGATTTTCATAATTTTTGCTTTGGCATTCCAAGAAAAAAACGTAAAATAGGCACTCTTTTTGCGATTTCATATGTCAAAAATGTTACAATCGATGAAATCAACACAATCAATAAAAATTGTCCTGCAACACCAACAGGTAATTTCAAGACGAAAAACCCTGTTACGACCAGAATTGGCATATGGAGAATGTAAACGGGGAAAGAAGCATGGGTGAAATAAACGCTGAGCTGGTTATGGACATTCAGCTTTGACTGTCCTATGCCAAGCAGCGTAATAATTCCCATCCAGCCGAAAAAGATATAGAGTCCGGTCATCCAAGTGTTTCGGACATTTTCAAAACAGTACAGAGCCGTATATAGACTGCCTGACAGGATGCAAATCGCCAGACTTACAAAACGGTATCGCTTTAGTTTTTGCAGAATGCTTTCTTCCGTAAGGATATAGTATCCGAACAAAAACAGTATCATAAATTGCCCTAAACTTTTCCCTCCTATATTCAGGATATATTGGCACAACCACTCTGGGACAAACAGCAAGATAATGAAAAAATATGAAATATTGCCAACTCTAAATTCCGACAAACGCTTCTTTTGCAAGTAAATGATTCCAAGCGCTGTTACGGAAATCAAAAACAGATAAAGCAAAAACCAAAGATGTGCAGGAGTAAAACCCCCATGATATCCTGTGAAATCGGTTTCCTTTGTGAAAAATAATCCATATTGTTGCCAGTAAGTGCCCGTGTATCCGTTAAAGAACACTTCCGCAATATAGGTCATTACAGGAACAAGCACAAGAAGTCCAAAGCAAAATGGAATGACTAATTTTTTGATTCGTTCCATGACAAATTCTTTGTTTGTCCTTTTTAGAAGAGCGTATTTACAGCTCATGCCTGCAATCGCAAACAGGAAAGTCATATACCACGGATACACGGCAGTTGAGAACACATAGAGAACGGTGTTTGTGTGTGACCATATGTAAAATCCGCTGTATTCGCCTCCGCTCCAAATCTGTGCGGCATGGAATGGAAAAAGCAGCAGGATTGCCATCCATCTTAAATTATCTATGTAATATTTTCTCTCCATTCACATGCTCCTTGCTGTCAATGAGAACGTTGTTCAGATTAAAAATAGAAAAAAGACAAACAGTATGACTGCAGCAATTCCCATTGATGCCAATATCATATATACAATATTTGGTTCTTTGTCTTCATTATCCCAAGCGGCGTCTTTCATGTTGTAAATTTGGCTGCTCGAGGTATGATAATAGTTATGCACTGATTCCGACAGCTGTTGTTTTGGCTGAGACATTTTGGATAGCATAGCCAATGGGTCAGACTGATTCATAATGCGCTGGTGAAAATTTTTGATTAAGTCAATGTCGGATTGAACGCAGACAGCTTCGTGGAATGCCCCTTCCGCGTGCGCTAGATAATTCCTGATATGGCGAAGCCGGATTAATTCTCTTAAATCGGTGTTCCAACTTGAAATGCGTCTGTAACTGTCCCGTGGTGCAGATTTCATATCATCAATATAATGCGTGACACCATATGGAGCGTCATAAAGTTCTCCGCATAATTTATCCAGTCTTTTATATTCCTCAAAGAAAATGTAGTTCAAATCATTCATTCGTTTTGCCGCCTTAACTGTATAACCTATGCGCAAATTTTATCATATTCCCATACAAATTGCAAAATCAGAATAATCTTGAGTTTCTGCTTTTTTATCCTACTACCAATACAGTCTCATGTTCTCTGTCCATGGAGAGTACCCGCAGCATCTTGACCAATGTCTCTTTGTGTACCACACTACACATTCGCGTATGTATTATAGTATGTCCGAGCGGTTCCCGCATCCAACGAAAATCTTCTACAGAGTTTTTCAACAATCGTCTCCCCCGACTTGCCCTCCTCCAAGTTGTCCAAGATGAAATTCTTGATTCCTTCTTCCCGCCCTTCCGCGCGTCCTTTTCTGATATACTGGTCAAATAGTTCACACATGGTGATCTCGTCCTCCTCTCTGATGTTCATTTCCCGCAAAATCTCTGCTGTGTCTGTCACGTCGCCGTCTCCGGAGAGCACTCGTAACATTTTGACTAATGCCTCTTTGTGTACCACAGGCCTGTCCGAGCGGTAGCCCTCCCCCTCTGCCAGATAGTCCAACACGATACGCATGTCACTGGTAAAACGCTCCCTCGTCTCGGGCGGAAGATAACGCATCTCCCACACATGAAGCCTGATGTCATCCACATGCCTCCATATCCTGGGAGAAAGTTTCTTCCGACGAAACATATGGCGCAGACTTCTCGCGCTATTCCAATGCTTTCGCCCCCAGTACAGTACCATCTCCACCACTGGAGCGGGATCAGGATGTTTTCCCTCGTACTGCTCCCTGTATACGCCGCCGATATAACCCGCCCCGCGCAGAACCATACGGTAATCCACCGTGGACTGATTGGCAAACAGATAGATTGCGCTTACCTTTCCGTCGTGCATTTCATATTTTGCCAGATCCTCGTACTGGTTGCGTAGCCTTCCTTCCCCGCCAGCAGAATACAGTGTCTCCGTGGAAGCGGGCAAGAGACTTTCCGCCCGAACCACCGTGTCTCCCTCATATAGCAGGGCATTGATGACGTCCGCCGCAATGTCAGGGAACGCCATGAAATGTTTTTCTACAAGATCCTTTGATTCTTCGGTACTCTCCATATTTCTCCTCCTTTTTTGGGGGCAGAAGGTTTGGTGAGTCCCAAAGCGACAAATGCCTTTTGGTTCTATGTGCAACGCGTGATATACTGCCATGGACTTTCCGTAACATGATATTCCGCCGCACGCTTTCCCGTCGCCCGCCATGTTTTGTAAAAGTTGAATCGCTGGCGAAACGCCGGAAATGCACTTAGACTTGACTGTTTCACGAAATGCAAACTGATTCTTTTGCTCTTACAAGAAAACTATAACACGGAAGAGCAATAAATGCAAGTAAAAAAAGTATTTTATAAACGCGCCTGCCAGATTTTCTGACAGACGCGTCATAATAGCATAGTACAACTTCCATCATTACAAGACATCATCACAGAACACCATCACAAGACACCTTGCGAATTAATGCAAAATCTCGTTCGTCCTTTGAACCATGGCTTTCATATCTTCTGACATGTTTGTCACATTGTCCATGGCATCTTGTATGATACGACCGTTTTCGGAGGTTTGGTTGACATCTGAAATCATATTCTGCACAGATTCCAAAAGTTCTGTAATCATTTGGTTAAAGTCATCGATTACGTTGGAAATACCATCAATAGCCGTATTGATCGCCTCGTCATTTTTGTTCGCTGACACAACAGATTCTCTGGAATCCTCGGACAATTCACGGATATTGGATGCGACTACAGCAAACCCCCTGCCGGCTTCGCCTGCCCTTGCGGCTTCGATAGAGGCGTTTAGGGACAGCAGTTTAATCATCCCTGCGATTTTATCCACATTTTGAGTCATGATATTATAATTGCTGACGCTGCACTTGATATCATCTGCGGAATTCTTGATCTGGTCATTCAGTTTCACCAGATCATTCATTTTCTCCGTCAAAGCGTTCATTTTTTCCGTTGTATGTATTCCGGTATTGCGAATCATATCCGTCTCTGTTTTGACATTCTCAATACTGCTTGTGAGTTTTTGGAACATGTTCATTAGTTCCTCATTCATCTCGCTCACTCTGTGATTGACATCCTCAACTTTTTGCCGCTCTTCTCTGATGGAGTGCATCATATACTGGTGGCAGTTTTCCTTTTGGTTAATCCCCTTTGCCAGCGCAATGGCCATATCGCGGCAGGTGGGGAAACCACATGCGTGGCAGTCGAAATGTCGTTCTTGTTCAGTGTTCTTTCCCAACATCCGATATACCCGCTCAATGTCGGCTTCCTTTACCTCGACCTTTTTATTACCGTATGGCTGGTAGGTGCGAATGTAATCCTGTAGATTCAGAGTCTTGTCAAACTCGGCAAACTGTAAATCCACACCCTTTTTGGTTTTGTTCTTTTGGCGGACGCCCCTGGCATATTGCTCCACGTCATACATGATGTTGTTCATGGCAAAGCAATGATAATTAGCACCTGTGGCGGGGCCGCCGTTGCATCCGTCCTTGCAGCTTAGGACGTCAAAAACCGTGGGTAAATCCTTGGGATTTTGCTCCAAATACAAATCCAAGTCTTCGTAAAGCTTTTCCACTCCCTCGGAGGTGATCACCTGCATATTCGGCTCGTGGATTAAAAGGTTCCGCATCAGTCCGCCGGGCTTGGGATAAATGGCACCCTCAAGTCCCACATGGTCATCAAATTCAAACTCACTGTATATCTTGACGTCCGGTAGTTTCACACCCGTCTCTGCAAAATGGTCTCTTAAGTGTTCCATGGTTACATTATAGTCAATGACATGAGTGTCATGAAATTCATCCGCCTTGGCAATACAGGGAGAAATCGCGGCAATTTTGCCTTTGTACCCTAATACTTTTCTCAAATAAATTCCCAGACAAAGCATGGGGCTATGGATAGGGGAAAGATTATTAATTAATTCCGGCCTGTGTTTTAACACGTAATTGACAACGGCAGCACATGGCTGTGATATCACCTTGGCACCGGGATGCTGTTTCAGGTATCGAATATGAGCCCAGGTACAAATGTCCGCACCGAAAGATACGTCATAAACCTTCTGGACACCTTGATTCCTGCACCATTGCAGGACATGCCGCCACTTGCCGTCAAAGCCGATTTTAATGGACGGAGCGGCAATCAATACGATCTCTGTCTTGGACTTCAATGCGTCCAAAAAGGCATCAATGTCATCTTCAAAATAGCGGGCGTGATGAGAGCAGGATTTGATGCAGGCCCCGCATTTGATGCATTTGTCCTCATCAATATGTATGATCAGTTTCCCGTTTTCGTCCATTTTGGCAATGTTTGCATCCATCACCGGACAGTTTCTTACACAGGCATTACATCCGACACACTTGTCAGTGTCCAAACAAATCTTTCCCATAATCTCCTTTTCCTTTGTGTTATATTTTGTAAGACTTTATTGCGGCAAAATCTTATTGTGCCCATATTTTTCGGCAAATTCCTTTGCCTGGATGGGGCGGCTGTAGTAGAAGCCCTGAACCGTGTCACAGCCATAGGAGGCCACCAGATCGACCTGTTCCCTGCTCTCGATTCCTTCAAATATTACGCTGTAATCCACTTCGTTCAACATAGTGATAAGGGATTTGATGACAGCGCGTCCTTTATCAGTTTTCAAGGATTCACGGGCAAATGTGCCATCCAGTTTAATGACATCCGCGGGAATGTTGGCAATCTGGTTCAGGGAGGAATACCCCGATCCGAAATCGTCAACGCTAATCTGAAATCCCTTGTTTCTCAGACAATCGATTGTCTCCACAATACTCGAAAGGTCATTGACAAAGGTGGATTCTACCAGTTCAAACTCCACAAGTCCAGAAGGGATCTCATATTGTTTTTGGAGGTTAAAAATTGTTTCCACAAATTGAGCGTTGGTAAATTCCTGTTTTGAGACATTTACGGATATCACATAAGTATTCATTTCCTCGTCCAAACATTTGCGTTGGAAGGCAAATACTTTTTCAATCATAATTTTATCCAGTTTATCTATCAGCCCGATTCGTTCAAGCACGGGAACAAAGCGTCCGGGCATGATGATATTCCCCTGTTCATCCCGCATCCTCACGAGAGCCTCCCCGCCAACCACGCAGTTTTGGGAAATAGATACCTTGGGCTGGATGTACAGCTCAATGTTGTCTGTTTCCGCTGAACGGATAAACATATTGGACATATTCATATTGTCGAGGTGTTCCATGCAATTATTGTCGCTGAATACCTGACAGTTGGTGTTGAATGTGCCCTTGATGGCTTTTTTCGCCAAGTTGGAGCGGTCTATTGCCACACGCACATCAACCTTTGTGTCCTCATAAAAATAAATTCCGATATATACATGATTGTGAACCAGAGGGTAACGCATGTACAGATCACTCTCGAATTCCTGACTTTTCTTGGTGAGATAGGAGATCAGTTCGTCCTTGGACAGATTGGTGGTATCATACACCCCTCGAAATTGGTCAAATCCCATGCCGTATGCGGCAAGGCAGAGGGGCTCGTCAATGAAGAAAAAGGCAGCAATATCTGCCATGACCTCGTCGCCCTCGCTCATTCCGTAAAAGTCGTTAATATACTTGAAATTACTGATATCCAACGCAATAAAAGCGAGCTTATGCTCACCGGATTCCACCAGAGAAATCGCTTTATTGATAAAATTACTATTTCCGGATGTGATACTATAGTAATTGTTCATGCAGGCCTCCCAAAACATATAAGGATAATTTTATATGCTACATTATAATTCTACTATCTTTTTATGTTTTTCTCAACCTTTTTATGGATAATTTTTATAAAAAAGTTTAAATTGTTTAATAATTTTTTGAGCAAAAAGCATATTTTGAGACAATCTGTTATTGATTTTTTAAGCTTGGTGTTAAGAAGGATTTGATTGTATCTTCTCCTCCGGCAGCCACTTCCGGAGCACCCTGCACACGTCCTTCATGGACATGGGTTTTGCCAGGAAGTCATTCATCCCTGCCTCGGCAAATTCTTTCTGGGAGTCCACTAGGGCGTTGGCAGACAGAGCAATGATGGGAAGATTGTGATAATAATCGCCATCCATCCCACGCAATTCCTTTGTCGCCTCCACGCCGTCTTTCACGGGCATCATATGATCCATGAACACTAAGTCATAGTGTTTTTCCTGTATCTTATCCAACGCGATCTGACCGTTCTCCGCAAGCTCAATCTGCATTCCAAGAGGCTCCATCAGGGCCATGGCAACCTCGGCGTTGATCTCGTTGTCTTCCACCATCAATACCAGGGCGTCCGGAGCGGTAAAGTTCATGAATTCCTGCTCCTGCTTCTGGCTTGTCTGCTGCATCTGTTCATAGTCCAAGGTCTGGTCAGCCTTCGCAAAGTCCCGGATTTCCTGGTGAATGGTGAAATAAAACTCGCTGCCTTTGCCGTACTCGCTGGTCACGCCGATGCTGCCTCCCATAAGCTCCACGAGCTGTTTGGAAATGGCAAGTCCCAGTCCGGTGCCCTCCTTGCTGCGGTTTTTCTTAGTATCTACCTGTTCAAAGGAGTGAAACAGCTTTGCAAGGTCGTCCTCACGAATGCCTTGCCCGCTGTCTTGGACAGAGAAGTATAGATCAATGTCCTTGTCCTTGATCTCCTGCACCTTTATGGTCAGCTTGACAAAGCCCTCCTCTGTGAACTTGGTGGCATTGTTCATTAGGTTGATGATGATCTGGCGGATGCGCAGAGCATCGCCGTACAGCGCTTTCGGAAGATTCTCGTCAATGTCAAACAACAGCTCAACCTTTTTGTCCCCGATTCTTGTCTTGAAAATGACACTGAGGTCGCTGAACATGGCGACGGGCTCATATTCCTCCTCTATGATTTCCAGCTTGCCGGATTCAATCTTGGAAAAATCCAGAATGTCATTGATAATGGCCAACAGGGCATCGCCGGAATTCTTGATGTTCATCAAATATTTGGTGTCCTCAGGAGAGCGCTCACTGCGCAGCATCACGTCCGTCATGCCGATGATGGCGTTCATGGGTGTGCGTATCTCGTGGGACATATTGGAGAGGAATGCGGATTTGGCCTGACTTGCCTCCGACGCTCTTTGTTCTGCATCTTGGGCGGTCAGGGTCGCCACGAGAAGTTTGCTGTTTTGTTGGTTTAAAAGGGTGACGAGAAGTATGGAGATCGTTCCGCATACGGCAACGGTCGCTGCAGCCACGATAATCTCTGTCACAAGATATTTGTCACCGCCGGGAATCACTGGGGAGATATAGCGGGACAGGGCAACCATGCCGATCCAAAATTCACTGAGTGTAATGATAGCGGCACATACCTTGTAACTACAGAATACAACCGTCATGGCAATCGGGATGCACACAAGGTACATCATTCCGGCGGAGCGTCGATGTATGATTGCCAGAGCGCCGAACATGCATACAATGGTGATAATGGGCGAGACATTTTTCACTGAATCAGGAATCTTGTCAGAATGTACACATAACTCCTGCAGTACGAGAGCAACCGCAAGCAAAATCATAGGCAGCAGGATATAATAGATGATATATTCCCTGGTGGGAACCGTGAGCAAATTAAGCTGCTTCATGATTTTGTAGAATATCAATTCAAAGGATACAAATGCCAGGTAAATCAGTTTTGCGGTGATGGCAAATATTCTTCTGTAGTTCTTATAATCTGGAAGTAATTTCTCTGTGTCCATTTCCATTCCCCCGTAAAGATACAATATATGGATATTATAAAGGGTCACGGAGGATATTTCAACTGTCCATGCTGAATATCAGTTTCTCGTTTTTATGGAGCTGTACTTGAACTTACAATGATTCTTCTATATAATTGAAGCCAGGGAAAAAGATAAAGTTTGAAACAGGGGGTATACCAACGGATGAATGTGTCTAAACATAAGCTATTCATTTTATGTGTATTTGTATTGCTGGCAGTTCTTTGCGGCTGTAATATTGGAAAAGAATATCCATCATCTGAAGAAGTATCATCTGCGGTTGAGCCTGGAACAGCTGAGAATCTTGTAGTTGACGGGCATCAGAGCCCGGAGGCGGTCACATATGATGCGGAGACTGTCGGTTCAGTCATTGCGTCAGGGGATATGATGCCCATTAAAGCAGATTGTGAATTAGACATCAATATGGATGGAGAAGCAGAACATATCTTCCTTGAAGCGGAAAAAAATGGGGACGGATATTGGTATTCCTGCACATTGCATATTAATGATCTGGAATATATGATAGACACCCGTATCATATTGGACGTAATGGAGGGGGAAGAACTGCCATTCTATATATTTACTCCGAATGGAAAGCAATTGGCGCTTGCTTTAGCTGCCCGCGATAATTCATATAATTCAGAAAACTATGTTTTTCTGTATGATGGCGCGGAAATAAAAGAACTCAGCGTTTGGGGCGATATACAGCGTTATGATAAAGAAAAGGAATGTCTGTTTGTGAAAACGCTTGTAGCTCAGATTCAGTGGCATTCGACAGTTCGAGCCTGCAGGCTGGAGCTTAATGCGGAAGGGACTGAGGAATTTATCTTTCAGGATGGGTACAGCGATTACTTTACTGTCGATCCGGCCACTGGGGAAAATAAGGTTTTTCTATTGAAAAAGGATCTGAAGGGATATATGGACTGTTCGCTGAATGCAGATACCATAATAATGCAGGCGGGCACAGAGCTGATTGTTCTGGGCGGAGATGCAAATGAATGGGTTTTGGTTCAAATAGTGGATGACAGTTCTACATGCTGGCTTCCTATAGGCAGCGGGTATATAGTAATTGAGGATTCGCAGATAGATGTTGGGGAATATTTTGAGAATATAGATATTGCAAGTTAGGAATACCGGGCAGGATGCGATTTTTGATATACAGATGGCGCAATTTGAAGGCGGGCTGGAGGATGACAATTATACATGACCAAACAGGAAGTCTTAAAAACATATTTTGGCTATGATTCCTTTCGGGGCAGTCAGGAGTCCATCATAGACAGTATTATGGAGGGGCGGGACGTCCTTGCCATCATGCCAACGGGTGCGGGGAAGTCCCTCTGTTACCAAGTGCCCGCATTGATGATGCCGGGGATTACGATTGTGATATCCCCTTTGATCTCTCTCATGAAGGATCAGGTGCGGGCATTGAATGACGCAGGTATTCACGCTGCATATTTGAACAGCACCTTGACGGAGACCCAGATGGAGAAGGCCCTTTCCAATGCCCGCAGGGGGCAGTATAAAATTATCTATGTGGCTCCGGAACGGTTGGAGACTTACGGTTTTCAGGGATTTGCGAGAGCGGTGGAGATTTCCATGGTGGCGGTGGACGAGGCACATTGTATCTCCCAATGGGGGCAGGATTTCCGCCCCAGTTATCTAAATATTGTGAAAATGATTGAGTCCCTGCCAAAACGTCCGATTGTTTCAGCTTTTACGGCGACGGCGACGTTGGAGGTGCGGGATGATATTCTTTGTGTGCTGAAATTGCAGGATCCGGCTGTGACCGTGACGGGATTCGACCGGGAAAATCTGTATTTTGAGGTGCGTGAGCAGAAAAACAGGCCCCAGGCAGTGCTCCGGTATGTGCGGGAGCATAGGGGCGAGAGTGGTATTATCTATTGTGCCACGAGGAAGAATGTGGAGGCGGTGTATGAGCTTCTGGAGGGGAATGGGGTTCCCGTGACAAAGTATCATGCGGGGCTTTCCAATGAGGAGCGCAAGCGTAATCAGGACGCTTTTATCTTTGATGAAAAACCCGTAGTGGTGGCAACCAATGCCTTTGGCATGGGGATAGACAAGTCCAATGTGCGATATGTGCTGCACTACAATATGCCTCAGAGCATTGAGAATTATTATCAGGAGGCAGGCCGTGCGGGACGCGACGGGGAGCGGGCGGATTGTGTGTTGTTGTACTCGGCTCAGGACGTGATGCTCAATCAATATTTGATTGACAATAAAGAAGTGCGGGCGGACATGACCCCGGAGGAGAACGAGGCGGTGCAGCAGCGGGATAGGAAGCGTTTGCAGGCGATGGCAAGATACTGCACCACCAAGGATTGTCTGCGGGCATATGTACTTCAGTATTTTGGGGAACGGGCATGCGATTGCGGGAACTGTTCAAACTGTCTTGCGGAATATGAGGAGGTGGAGGTATCGGAGACCTGTCGGCATATTTTGCAGTGTGTAAGGGCGACCAGGGGGCGGTTTGGCATCAATGTGATCGTTGGTATCCTGCGTGGCGAGCGGAAAAACAAGCTTCTTTCTTATGGGTTTGACAAGCTGGTCTGCTTTGGGGCAGAACGGGACTGCAGCGAGACCTATTTAAAACAGGTGATTACGGAGATGGTTGCCAAAGATGCGCTTTATGTCACCAACGACAAATATGCCGTGTTGAAGCTGGGGGCATCTGCACAGGAGATGATGGGGCAGGAGCGGCCGATCATGATGCGGGTTGCCGCGGGCAGGCAGGTTCTGTCAGGCGGCGGGGTGGACAGCGGTGCAGAGCGGGACGGCGTCGGTGGAAACGGCAGATCCGGAAAGAGAAGAAAGTCTTCAAGAATCTCGGACACGCTCACGTCAAGGGGACTGGAACTTTTTGACAGGCTGCGGGAGACCAGAGTTGTCTTGGCGCACAGGGAAGGGATGCCGCCTTATATCGTCGGCACGGATAAAATGCTCATGGATATGTGCGTGAAGCTGCCGCTTAGCCTTCAGGAAATGCTGCAGGTGAATGGCATGGGAGAATATAAGGTTGAAAAATACGGGGAGGATTTTCTGGAGACCATCAGAGAGTTTACGCAGGGCAGAAGAGAGATATTGTATTATCAGGAGAGGGGCTAGGCTCGATTACATTTTGAAGCTCTGCCGTTCAGTGGGAGAAAATAGATTGGATGATTTCCTGATAATCTGTCAGACGGGTGGTTTTTCGTATTTTTTTCAACTGTTTGTCAGACAGATTCAAATGGGTGCCCATATAGCCCCACAGCTCTTTCATGCGAAACAGCACAGGCTGGTCGCCGGACATCAATTCCCGATATCCCATAACAATCTCGTCATGAAAGGCGAGAAAGGTGTTGAGATCCCATGTGCCATTCGTAGTACTTTTCTTTAAGAGCGCGGGTAATTGCGGGTTGGCGAGAGCGCCCCGCCCCAGCATGAAGGTGTCCGTAGGGGCAAGTTGTTCGGCAAGCGCTTTGTAAGCATCCACAGAGAATATATCACCATTATAGCACAGCGGAATGGACAAGGCATCCTGAGCCTGTCTGAAAGCCTCTGTATGAGGGGTACCATGGTAGAATTCCTGTTGCAGTCTCGGGTGGATGATCAGCTCTTTGATGGGATACTTGGCATAGACGGAGAGAAGCGTGTCCCACTCGTCGATTGCGTCAATGCCGATTCTGGTCTTTATGGAGATGGCCAGAGGACACTTTGTAAATATTTCCTCGAGAAAAGCGTCCAAGGCTTCCGGCACACTCAAGAAACCGGCGCCGCGCCTTTTGGCGACAACGGTTCCGGAGGGGCAGCCCAGATTCAAATTGACCTCCTGATATCCGTAATCCGCAAGCTGAGCGGTAATGGAAAGGAAGGTGTCTGCCTGGTTGGTCAATATCTGGGGCGTTACGGCAAGCCCTTGATTGTGCTCTGGGTGCACATCGTTGACTTCCTTGTAGTTGAGCTTTTTGCTGGATAAAAAGGGGGTGAAGTATTTGTCGATTCCCCCGTAGTAATGTTGGAATGCGTTTCGATATACAAATGTGGTGATTCCCTCCATGGGGGCCAGGTATATTTTCATCATGGATATCTTTCCAGTCTGCTGTAGATTCAATTCATTTCTTGCATGATTTTATCATTTTCCAAATATAATAGTCAATTTATTTTTTTCTTGACTTTTCCCATAGAATCGCATATGATTAGTAGCATAAATGCGATGAAGGAGACTCTTGCCAGGGAACATGACAGGAATACGGCGTCACCGACTGAGAGCGCTGTTTGTGGGAAGCGGCAAAGGGAACACTCTGGAGCAGGCTGCTTGAAGGCATTGGCAGGTTGTGAATGGCACTGTGTTCAGAACCGGCGGCGACAATGAGATAGGGTGGCACGTCCCATGCGTTAAGTGGAAAAGGTGGATGAACAAAGGGGTTCATCAATGCGGGTGGTACCGCGGGTATTAGAGATTATCCGTCCCGGGATGCAGATAATTGCGTTCCGGGATTTTTATGCGCAGGGGTGCGTAATGTATATTGCTGCTTTGCAGCACGCACCCCGCGCGGCGAGTAGGGAAGGAAACCTTCGCTACTCGATTATGTTTAGGAGGAAAAAACATGTATAGAGATTTGACAGTGAAAGAAATTGGCGAGCAGCATATCGGGCAGACTTTGCAGATGGCAGGCTGGGTGGAAAACATTCGGGATCACGGCGGTGTGTCCTTTATTGACCTGCGGGATATGTATGGCGTGCTGCAGGTGGTCATCCGCAATACAGAGCTTTTAAAGGGGTTGTCCAGAGAGATGTGTATCTCTGTCCGGGGACCTGTGGAGAAGCGTGACGAGGAGACCTACAATCCCAAGATTCCCACGGGAACCATTGAATTGGAGGCACAGTCTATCGAGGTGTTGGGCAGGGTGTATCGGCAGCTTCCCTTTGAGATCATGACCTCCAAGGAGACCCGTGAGGAGGTGCGGTTGATTTACCGCTATCTTGATCTGCGCAATGCCAAGGTAAAGGACAATATCATCTTCCGCTCTCAGGTGATCGCTTTTCTTCGTCAAAAAATGACGGAGATGGGATTTTTGGAGATTCAGACGCCGATTCTCTGCGCTTCTTCCCCGGAAGGAGCGAGGGATTATATCGTGCCCTCCAGAAAATACAAGGGCAAGTTCTATGCGCTGCCCCAGGCACCCCAGCAGTACAAGCAGCTTTTGATGGTGAGCGGTTTTGATAAGTATTTTCAGATCGCACCCTGTTTTCGTGATGAGGACGCGCGGGCGGACCGGTCGCCCGGCGAGTTCTATCAGCTTGACTTTGAGATGAGCTTTGCCACTCAGGAAGATGTGTTCAAAGTGGGTGAGGAGGTGTTGTCTGCCACCTTCGAGAAGTTTGCACCGGAAGGATATGAGGTGACGCAGGCGCCCTATCCGATTATCAGCTACAAGCAGGCGATGCTGGAGTTTGGCACGGACAAGCCGGATTTGAGAAATCCTTTGCGCATCTTGGATGTGACAGAATTTTTCCAGAAATGTACCTTTAAGCCCTTTATCGGGCGAACGGTGCGTGCCATCAAGGTACATGCGGATATGTCCAAAGGATTCCATGAGAAGCTGTTAAAATTTGCCACGGATATGGGCATGGGTGGACTGGGCTATCTGGAGATTGCGGAGGATTTGAGCTATAAGGGGCCTATTGACAAGTTCATCCCCGAAGAGTTGAAGCCTGTGCTCAGGGAGCAGGCAGGGTTGTCTGTGGGGGACACGATTTTCTTTATCGCGGATAAGGAGGAGCGGGCCAATTACTATGCGGGGCAGCTTCGGAACGAGCTGGGCAATAAGCTGGGGCTCACGGAGAAGCAGGCATACCGTTTCTGTTATGTGAATGATTTCCCCATGTTCGAGCGGGACGCGGACACAAAGCAGATTGGCTTTACCCACAATCCTTTCTCCATGCCCCAAGGTGGGTTGGAGGCGTTGGAGACCAAGGATCCGCTGGAGGTTCTTGCATATCAGTATGACATTGTCTGCAACGGCGTGGAGCTCTCCTCGGGCGCGGTGCGTAATCACGACATGCGGATCATGGAGAAGGCTTTTGAGATTGCCGGCTATGACAAGGAGACTTTGAAAAATAAATTTGGCGCTTTGTATCAGGCGTTTCAGTTTGGGGCGCCCCCTCATGCGGGCATGGCTCCCGGTGTGGATCGGATGTTGATGCTCTTGAAAAATGAGGACAATATCCGGGAGGTGATTGCGTTCCCCATGAGCGGTTCCGCACAGGATCTAATGTGTGGCGCGCCGAACGACGTGACGGAGACGCAGCTTCGGGAAGTGCATATCAAGGTGAGGGATTAAGGACAAGATACAGATAGGAGGCGGCAGGATGGCAAACGTGATTGATGACGCAACAATTGAATATGTGGGTATCTTGGCGAAGCTGGAACTCTCCGAGGAGGAGAAGGAGCAGGCAAAAAAGGATATGGCCCGCATGTTAGATTATATTGACAAGCTGGGGGAGTTGGACACGGAGGGCGTGGAGCCCATGTCTCATGTGTTTCCCGTGCGGAATGTGTTTCGTGAAGATGTGGTCACCAATGGCGACGACCGAGAGAACATTTTGCGCAACGCTCCCGCCGAGAAGGATGGCATGTTTGTCGTGCCCCAGACCTTTGAGGGATAATGAGGGTATTCTTCATCATAAATAACAAGGAAAGAGGCAATCATGAACATATTAGATTACACAGCGACAGAGCTGTCCGAGAAAATCAAACAGGGAGAGATCAAGGTCACGGAGGCGGTGGAGGCGGTTTTTGAGCGGATTGGCATCAAAGAGGAGGAGCTTCACTGCTATATCACCTTAGAAAAGGATAAGGCTCTTGCCCGTGCCGAACAGGTGCAGCGTAAAATTGATTCAGGAGAGCTTACGGGGCCCTTGGCGGGCGTTCCCTTCGCTATCAAGGACAATCTCTGCACGGAGGGCACACTCACTACCTGCGCCTCCAAGATTTTGGAGAATTTCGTTCCGACCTACAGTGCGGAGGCGGTGCGTCTCTTAGAGCAGGCGGGGGTGGTGATACTTGGCAAGACCAATATGGACGAGTTTGCCATGGGGAGCACCACGGAAACCTCCTATTATGGAGTCACAAAGAATCCTCACAACACGGCCCATGTGCCTGGCGGATCGTCAGGCGGTTCGGCGGCAGCGGTGGCGGCAGGGGAGTGTTTCGCGGCGCTTGGTTCTGACACGGGTGGTTCCATTCGCCAGCCTGCTTCCTATTGCGGCGTGGTAGGCATGAAGCCCACCTATGGCACCGTGTCCCGCTATGGTTTGATTGCCTATGGGTCTTCGCTGGATCAGATTGGACCGTTGACCAAGGATGTGCGGGACTGTGCAACGATTCTGGAAACCATTGCCTCCCATGACAGCAAAGATTCCACCTCCATGGAGCGGGAGGGGACGGATTTTACTTCTGCGTTGGTGGAGGATGTGAAGGGAATGAGAATCGGTATTCCCCGGGATTACTTCGGGGAGGGTATTGACGGCGAGGTGAAGGATAAAGTGCTGAACGCGGCAAAGCGGTTGGAGGCAATGGGTGCCGTGGTGGAGGAATTCGACTTAAGTCTTGTGGAGTATGCGATTCCCACCTACTATACCATTGCAGCGGCGGAGGCGAGTTCGAATCTGGAACGCTTTGACGGCATCAAATACGGATACCGCGTGCCGGGGGTGGAGGATCTGCATCCCATGTACAAGAGAACCCGCTCGGAGGGCTTCGGCCCCGAAGTAAAGCGCCGTATTATGCTGGGGTCTTTTGTATTGAGTTCCGGTTACTATGACGCCTATTATCTGAAGGCTTTGAAGGTGAAAGCTTTGATAAAAAAGGCATTTGACGAGGCGTTTGCCCGTTATGACTGTATTCTGGGCCCGGTGGCGCCCACTACGGCGCCGGAGCTTGGCAAGAGTCTGGCGGATCCCATCAAGATGTACTTGGGGGATATCTACACGATTGCCGTGAATCTGGCAGGACTTCCCGGTATCAGCATTCCTTGCGGGACGGATTCCAAGGGGCTGCCCATCGGCCTGCAGCTGATCGGGGATTGTTTTCAGGAGAAAAAGCTGATCCAGGCGGCGTATACCTACGAACAGGGGGGGATGTGAAATGGCGAAAGAATATGAGACAGTCATCGGCCTTGAGGTGCATGTGGAGCTGGCCACCAAGACAAAAATATTCTGTGGCTGTTCCACGGCTTTTGGCGGCGCGCCCAACACCCATACCTGTCCCGTCTGCACGGGGATGCCCGGAACGCTTCCGGTATTAAATAAACAGGTGGTGGAGTATGCGATCGGTGTGGGGCTTGCCACGAATTGCACCATCACACAATATTGCAAATTTGACAGAAAGAATTATTTTTATCCGGACAACCCACAGAATTATCAGATTTCCCAGTTGTATCTGCCCATCTGCAGGAACGGTTATGTGGAGATTGAGGTGCCGGAGGGGAGCAAGAAAATCGGTATCCATGAAATCCACATGGAGGAGGATGCGGGAAAGCTGATCCATGACGACTGGGAAGGGTGTTCCCTGGTGGACTATAACCGTTCCGGTGTGCCTTTGATTGAGATTGTGTCCGAGCCGGATATGCGAAGTGCCGAGGAGGTGATCGCCTATCTGGAGAAGCTTCGTATGATTATCCAGTATCTTGGCGCGTCCGACTGTAAGCTGCAGGAGGGTTCCATGAGGGCTGACGTGAATCTGTCCGTGCGGGAGGTGGGGGCTAAGGAATTTGGCACCCGCACCGAGATGAAGAATCTGAATTCCTTCCGCTCGATTGCCCGCGCTATCGAGGGGGAGAGAGCCCGCCAGATTGACCTGATAGAGTCAGGGGAGGCGGTCATTCAGGAGACCCGCCGCTGGGACGACGGGAAAGAAGCCTCTTATGCCATGCGTTCCAAGGAGGACGCTCAGGATTACCGATATTTTCCGGACCCGGATCTTCCGCCCGTGAGTATCAGTGACGAATGGCTGGAACGGATTCGGGGCAGTCAGCCGGAGTTTCGGGAGGAGAAGCGCAAGCGTTACAAGGAGACCTTTGACATTCCGGATTATGATATTGACATCATTACGGATTCCAAGCATATGGCGGATATCTTTGAGGCGACTGTGGCTTTGGGGGCGCAGCCCAAGAAGGTGTCCAACTGGCTGATGGTGGAGACTTTGCGTATCTTGAAGGAACGGGAGCTTGATCCGGAGGATATTCAGTTCTCACCAAAACATCTGGCGGCTTTGATTGATTTGACCGATAAAAAGGTGATCAATTCCACGGTGGCGAAGGAAGTGTTCGAGGTGATGTTTGCGGAGGACATTGACCCCGAAAGTTATGTGGAGGAGAAGGGGTTAAAGACCGTAAATGACGAGGGGGCTCTCCGCAAGACCGTGGAACAGGTCATTGCAGACAACCCCCAGTCCGTAGAGGATTATCATAATGGTAAGGAGAAGGCCATCGGCTTCCTGGTCGGGCAGACGATGAAGGCCATGCAGGGCAAAGCGGATCCCGCCAGCGTCAACCGTCTGTTGAAAGAGTTGCTTTAGTTGATGGTTTCTGTGGTTTTTACCGCCTGTGCCTTGTTCAGTGAGTTGCGTATGGCTTCTATCAGAACAAGGGAGGTGTATTTGTTATCTGAGGTGTATGTGACGTTTTCAAGGGACTGTGTCTCATAAACCTGATTGCAAATGGACTCCAATGCCGGCTCTAACAGCGGGTACATGGTGGTCACGGATTCACTTAAGTTTACAAGACGTATGGAGGAGATGGATTCCTGGCTGACGATGACTTCCACGTCAATGGTCTGTCCGCCCAATACTAATTCGGTGGTGTAGATGCCGGGTATGTAAGGCGCTGCCGAGGTGGTTGTCGCCGTGTCAGCAGCAGGACTTTCCGTCTGGGGCGGCACGTCGGGCGCTGCAGGTGTTTCCTCCTCTTTCTTGGGCAGGAACATGACAACCAGCAGGATCACAAGCAGAATGCCCAATGCGGCAAAAACACCTGTATAAATCAACTCCTTCATATGAAGTACCACAATTTTTGTCTTTGCACTCATACGTATACTCCCTGGCCCTATCGGGCATTTCACTTTGTAAAGGATATGATTTGAGTGTCCAGAATATGCAAGATATCAGAACAGTCAATTTTGAGAGCCGTGGCAGCGGCAGAATGTGAGGGAATATGAACAATTATACCAGAGAGGACATTATCAGGATGGTGGAGGAGGAAGATGTGGAATTTATCCGCCTCCAGTTTACGGACATGTTTGGTGCTTTTAAGAATATCGCCATCACTGCCAGCCAATTGGGGAGGGCGCTAGACAACAAATGTATGTTTGACGGTTCCGCGATTGACGGTTTTGTGCGTATTGAGGAGTCGGATATGTATCTGCGCCCCGACTGCTCCACCTTTGAGATTTTCCCGTGGAGACCGCAGCAGGGGAAGGTTGCCAGAATGATTTGTGATGTTTACCGGCCGAACGGAGAGCCTTTTGAGGGAGATCCCAGATATGTGCTAAAACGCGCAATTGCGAAAGCGGCGGAGATGGGTTACACGTTCAAGGTGGGACCGGAGTGTGAGTTTTTCTTGTTTAATACGGATGAAAATACAATGCCCACTACCCAGACCAATGAACAGGCGGGGTATTTCGACATGGGGCCGCTTGATTTTGGGGAGAATGCGAGACGGGATATGGTTCTGGCCTTGGAGGACATGGGATTTATCATTGAGGCATCCCATCATGAGATGGCTCCTGCGCAGCATGAGATAGATTTCTGTTATGACGAGGCATTGCAGACGGCGGATAATCTGATGACTTTCAAACTTGCAGTGCGCACCATTGCCAGACGCCATGGGCTGCATGCCACTTTTATGCCCAAGCCCAGGATGGATGTTAATGGATCGGGGATGCATATCAACATGTCATTGCATGGGGCGAACGGGAAAAATATCTTCTTTGATCAGGCGGATGAGTTGGGTTTAAGCGGGGAGGCGTACTGGTTTATCGGCGGTCTGATGAAGCATATCAAAGGAATGGCGGCTGTCACGAATCCACTGGTGAATTCGTATAAGAGACTGATTCCCGGGTTTGAGGCGCCGGTTCATATTGCATGGAGCTCCACGAACAGAAGTCCTCTGATTCGCATTCCCACAGTGAAGGGGGAGAACACACGAATTGAGCTTAGAAGCCCAGACCCGTCAGCGAATCCGTATTTGACACTTGCAGTCTGTCTGATGGCGGGACTGGATGGAATTAACAATCATATCATGCCCCCTGAGAGAGTCACGGAAAATATTTTTGCCATGACAGATGAGGAGAGGGCGGCGGCAGGGATTGAGAACCTGCCCTACAGCCTGATGGCGGCAATCGAGGAGCTGGAGAAGGATGGCTATATCTGTGATGTGTTGGGCGAGCATATTGCCAAGAGATACATTGCAGCCAAGTGGGAGGAATGGAATAGATACCATCCCCAGGTCTCCCAGTGGGAAATTCAGGAATATCTGTACAAATACTAGGACATCTTCTGAGGACATCACGAGGGAGGTGGACACTTGACGAACATAATAGTAGTACTTCCGAAGCTGGAAGATGCAAAGAAGGTGAAAAATCTTCTTGTGCGCAGCGGCTTTCAGGTGACGGGTGTCTGTACCACGGGCGCGCAGGCAATCAGTCAGGCGGATGGATTGCATGATGGGATAGTGATCAGCAGCTATAAGCTTGTGGATATGATGTATGACCAGCTGCAGGAATGTCTGCCCAATGGTTTCGAGATGCTGCTTATGGCTTCGCAGAGCGTGATCAACGAGTGCTATGGCAATGATATTGTGTGTCTGTCCACACCGCTGAAGGTAAACGACCTTGTCAACACGCTGAATATGATGGCAGAGAGTATCATACGCAGACGCAGAAAGCGAAAGCTTCAGCCAAGGGCGCGCAGTGCGGACGAGGACGCTATTATCATGCATGCAAAAGAGCTTTTGATGGCGAGAAACCACATGGATGAGAGGGAAGCACACCGTTACCTGCAAAAATGCAGTATGGACAGCGGCACGAATCTGGTGGAGACGGCGCAGATGGTGCTGTCTATGATGGACACATAAGGAGGGCGATCAATGAAATTTACCAAGATGCAGGGATGCGGCAATGATTATGTATATATCAATGGTTTTGAGGAAAAGGTGCCGCCGGAACAAAAACCGGAGTTGGTGAAACGATTGAGCGACAGACATTTCGGAATCGGCGGGGACGGCGTTATCTTTATCAATCCTTCCAACGAGGCGGATTTTGAGATGGAAATGTATAACGCGGATGGAACCAGGGCAGAGATGTGCGGCAACGGGATACGCTGTGTGGCGAAGTTCGTGTATGACAAGGGATTGACGGATTCCGAACATATCAGTATCATCAGCGGGGGTATGGTCAAGTATCTCGACCTGACCGTTGAGGGCAGGAAGGGGAGCCTTAGAGGAGAGGTGTCCAGAGTGAGGGTCAATATGGGAAGCCCGATTCTCCAGCCGGTACAGATTCCTGTGCAGGCGGATGGGGAACAGGTGGTGGATGAGCCTATCGAGGTCTGTGGCAAAGAATATCGTATGACCTGCGTGTCTATGGGCAATCCCCATGCCGTGGTGTTTATGGACGGCGTGAAGGATTTGGAGATTGAGCGGATCGGGCCTCATTTTGAACATCACGAGAGATTCCCCAAGCGCACCAACACGGAATTTGTGGAGGTGCTCGACAGGCAGCATGTATTCATGCGTGTCTGGGAGCGGGGGACGGGGGAAACCCTGGCCTGCGGAACCGGGTGCTGTGCCACGGCGGTGGCGTGTGTGCTGAACGGCTTGACGGAGGATAAGATCACCGTCGGGCTGCTGGGCGGCGAGATTGATATAGAGTGGGACCGGGAGCAGAATGTGGTCTTTATGACAGGACCGGCTGTCACGGTATTTGAGGGAGAAATGTGAAAAATAAATTTTTCACACGCAAATTTGCGCCTTCGGCCCAAAGTTTGCAAGTTGTGAATAGGCTATTATAGAAAAGGAGATTGGAGTATCATGTTTAAATTAAATGACAATTACCTAAAATTGCCCGGAAGCTATCTTTTTTCCACGATTGGGAAGAAGGTCAACGCTTATGCAGCGGCGAATCCGGATAGGAAGATTATTCGTCTGGGTATCGGAGATGTGACCCAGCCCCTTGCCCCGGCGATCATTCAGGCGCTTCATGGCGCGGTGGACGAGATGGGAAAGGCGGAGACGTTCCGTGGTTATGCACCGGATTTGGGATATGATTTTTTGAGAAATGCCATTGCCGAGAATGATTACAAATCACGAGGCTGTGATGTGAGTGCGGACGAGATTTTTATATCGGATGGCGCAAAATGTGATTCCGGAAATATTCAGGAGATTTTCAGTCTGGATAATAAGATAGCGGTGTGTGATCCTGTGTATCCCGTGTATGTGGATTCCAATGTGATGGCAGGAAGAACCGGAACATATGACAGCGCAAGCGAGACATGGTCAGATGTGATCTACATGCCCTGTACCGCGGAAAACGGATTTGCGCCAAAGCTTCCCAGCCAGACCCCGGACTTGATCTACCTGTGTTTCCCCAACAATCCTACCGGTGCCACGATCACCAAGGCACAGCTTCAGGAATGGGTAGATTACGCGAACAAGGTGGGGGCTGTCATCATTTATGATGCCGCTTATGAAGCATATATTTCCGAGGAGGATGTCCCTCACAGCATTTATGAGTGCGAGGGTGCCAGGGGATGTGCCATCGAGCTTCGTTCTTTCTCTAAGAATGCGGGCTTTACCGGTGTGCGCCTGGGCTTCACGGTGGTGCCCAAGGACTTGAAATGCGGCGAAGTGGCGCTGCATTCACTCTGGGCGAGGAGACATGGCACCAAGTATAACGGTGCGCCCTATATCGTGCAGCGGGCGGGAGAGGCTGTGTATTCCGAGGCGGGTAAGGCGCAGCTCAAGGATCAGATTGCCTATTATATGAACAATGCGCGTTATATCTTAAATGGATTGAGGGAGGCAGGTTATACAGTTTCCGGAGGCGTGAACGCACCTTATATCTGGTTGAAGACGCCAGACGGTATGACGAGTTGGGAGTTTTTTGATTATTTGCTGGAACGCGTGAATGTAGTGGGAACGCCCGGCTCAGGCTTTGGTCCAAACGGCGAGGGGTACTTTAGATTGACAGCCTTTGGAAGCTATGAAAATACGGTGGAAGCCGTGGATCGGATCAAGGGGATGTGAGCATGAAAAAGATTGACCTTTCTCATGCGGTTTGGTAAAATTTAACGTATAAGCGCCTGTGGGGGTCAATTTGGCGCCCGCAGGCGCTTAAATTATATTACAAGAAAGGGGTTACAACTATGGCGGCTCTGATTTTAGTTATTGTAGCAGCAGTTGCTGCGCTGGCGTTTGCGGCCTTCAATTTCTCGGGAGTCAAGAAGATGGAGGAAGGGACGGATACCATGGCGGAGATTGCGGCGGCAATCCGTGTCGGTGCGAATGCCTTTATTACTTATGAGTACAAGATTATTGCGATTGTGGTGGCGGTCATCGCAGTGCTGTTGATCTTTATGTCATGGCAGTCAGCGATTTGTTTTGTCATCGGCGTGTTGATGTCCGCGGCGGCGGGATGGATTGGCATGAAAATTGCGACTTACGCGAATGTGCGGGTGTCCAACAAGGCCCGCGAGACCAAGAATATCGGCGAGACCTTGAAGGTTGCCTTTCGCGGGGGTTCTGTGATGGGACTCTGTGTGGGCGGCTTTGCATTGCTTGGTTTGTTTATTGTATACATGGTTTTTGGCGTGGGTATGGGATTGATGTCCGTCTCTGCGATTACGAACGGGGCGATTTTTACCCAATGTCTTTCCTGTTATGCGCTGGGGTGTTCCATCGTGGCGATGTTCAACCGTGTGGGAGGCGGAATCTACACCAAGGCGGCGGATATGGGCGCTGACCTGGTGGGTAAGACTGAGGCGCATATCCCCGAGGACGACCCCCGCAATCCTGCGACGATTGCTGACAATGTGGGTGATAATGTAGGTGATGTGGCAGGTCTTGGCTCTGATTTGTTGGAGTCTTATGTGGGAGCTATTTCCTCCGGCATTATCCTGGCGTCTCATTTGTTCCTGGCTTCTCTTGCCGGCAGCGGCAAAATCAGTGAGGAGCTTTTGGAAAAGATGTTCTACTATCCCCTTGTGTTTGCGGCATGCGGACTCTTGGCGTGTATTATCGGTATCGCGTCCGTGCTCTTTAAAAAGGGTTCCGACAATCCGCATAAGGATTTGAATTTTGCGACTATGGTTTCCGCGGCGCTCACGATTCTCTGTGGTTTCGGGGCGACGTATCTGCTGTTTGGTGACGATTCCCTGTCAGAGGCGATTGCGGAGGCAGGTTTTAACGTGGGATTCCTGTCACCGTGGATTGCTGCGTCTATCGGCGTGGTGAGCGGTGTGGTGATCGGTATGATTGCCGAGTATTACACAAGCTATGATTATAAGCCGACACAGTTGATTGCCCATGCCTCCAAGGAGGGAGCGGCGCTTACCATCACTCAGGGACTTGCGGTGGGAATGAAATCCTGTATGGCTCCGTTGATCCTGTTGGGTGTGGCAACCTATTCGTCCTATGCGGTTGCGGGAATGTTTGGAATCTCCATGGCGGCAATCGGTATGCTGTCCTTTGTCAGCACCACGGTTTCCGTTGACACTTACGGGCCGATTTCCGACAATGCCGGCGGTATTGCCGAGATGTCCGAGCTGGAGCCGGCGGTGCGGGAGATTACGGATAAGCTTGACTCGGTGGGCAACACCACTGCGGCGATCGGCAAAGGCTTTGCCATCGGCTCCGCTTCCCTTGCGGCATTGTCCCTGATGGTGTCCTATCTGTATTCCTTCAATGAGCCGGGCACGCCTTTGAACCTGAACTTTACGGATCCGTTGATCCTCTCCGGCGCGATGGTCGGTGCCGCATTACCGTATCTGTTTTCAGGCATGTTGATCGAGGCGGTTGCCAAGGCTGCCCGCAAGATGGTGGAAGAGGTGAGGAGACAGTTTAAGGAGATTCCCGGGATTCTTGAGGGCAAGGCAAAACCTGATTACAAGACCTGTATTGAGATTTCTTCCCAGGGGGCGTTAAAGGAGATGAGATTCCCTGCGATCCTTTCGATTATCTTTCCGCTGATTGCAGGTTTTCTCTTTGGTCCGCTCTTTGTGGGTGGTGTATTGATCGGGGCGACGCTCTCTGCGATCATGTTGGCTATTTTCACCGGCAATGCGGGCGGTGCGTGGGATAACGGTAAGAAATACATCGAGTCCGGCGCGATCGAGGGACAGAAGAAAGGTTCCCCTGCACATGATGCGGCGGTTGTGGGTGACACGGTAGGCGATCCCTTGAAGGACACCGTAGGTCCCTCTCTTGATATTTTGATCAAGATCATGTCCACGGTATCTCTGGTGGCAGTGGCGATGTTTAACAGGTACAATCTGTTGGACTTGATTTTGGGTATGATGAAATAAATTATTTTCATTCAATAGATGCACAGGAGGGATGATTTTGAGAGTAGGCATATTTAAGGATTGCAACAACTTATGCTATGGAACATTGAATTTTTTTGCGGAACAATTAGGAAATGCCTTAGTAGCATATGGTATTTCTGTAAGTTATCTTGATCGCATTAGCGATGATTCTTTAAAGCAATCCTTTGACCTGTTAATAGGATTTAATATACCAACATTATCTGGTATGAAAATGGGGGAGGAATATGTATTGGATATGTATGGATGTCCATTTATTCATTTTATAGTAGATCCGCCATATTATTACCAGGAGAGTCTACAATCTCAAATGAAAAACCAATACTTTGTTTTTTTAGATACTGAGCATGAAAAATATTATAAACAATATTGTGCGCCCTGCAAGGATATTACCGTTGGATATTTATTGGGGCCTGTAGGGAAGACGATTCCTTTTATGGATAGAAATATTGATATTCTGCACACTGGGAGCGTCTGTGATATACAGTTGGCATATGACGAGCTTACTCAGGCGGATGTACCGGATATGATCCGTGAGCTTTATGTTTCTTTGATTGAATGTGGAAAGAAGCAGCCCCAAAACAGGACCGTTGATTTAATTAACGATTGGCTAAGTAATCATGGATTGAATAAAGAAAAAGAAGAATACTGGCCAATCTTAATGCAGGTTGCTACACAGGCCGAGCATTATTTACGGAGTTATTACCGCATTAAAATCATTAGCACTTTATTAGAAGCAGGATTAAAGGTTCATATTGCCGGAAATGGCTGGGAACAGTATTTTCCAAAACATTTGGACAACCTTGTGCTGGAAGGTTCTGTTCCATATGAGCAAACAGGTGAATTAACTGCCCATGCCAAAATTCTATTGAATGTTATGCCGTGGTTTAAGGACGGTTTCCACGATCGCATTCTTACAGCAATGCTGAATAAGTCCATCTGTCTGACAGATTCCAGTTCTTATATTGATGAACATTTTCAAAACGGACATGATATCGTTCTTTATAACCTGAATAAGCTGGAAGAACTTCCATCAAAATGTCAGTGGCTGTTAGATCATCCAGAAGAATCCATGTGTATAGTTGATGCAGGATATCAAAAGGTTTCTAGGGAATACACTTGGGAAAATCTGATTCTGAAGATTTTAAAAATGACTGATTTAACGCCCATGCGGATCTAATGTTTGATTGTTGGGATAAAGAATGTTGGATAAAGTCCGAAACAGGGAGTGGCATAAGACGATGCCCTCCGGCACGTACAGTAACATAAATAGATAATAAGGCAGCACATAACGGCATTGGGATTCCCAGATAATGCTGAACAGAAAGCCGCCTACGATAGCGATAAGGGGGATGAAGCTTGCGGCATCTCCCTTACGTCTTTTCCACAATGCGAAAAGGGAGCATAAAAAGCCCAGATAAACCACGCTCTGATAACCGTCTGCAAAACGCGTTAAGGGGTCGTGCAGATCTCCGGAATACACTCGCGTGATCCAGTCCGGCACGGGAAGGCTTTCGTCGAAGGAATGAGTGGACTTTAGGGTCTCAAAGGTAGGCTCGATCCATTGCATTTGGAGTTTGGTTTTAAAAAACCACATAGCGTAGGATGGGTTCTCGGTGAAGCGTTCCATATTTTCCTGAATATTGTCAAGAGCGATCTCCGTGGCGGCGGCATTGTCAAAATCCACGGAACCCAGGGTGGTGGTCTGGTAGTCGTTGTAGATTCCGGGGAAATTATCATTGTTTTGGAGTCCCATCGCCAACGTTAATACCATGGGGGCGCCTTTTGTAGTCTCATAACCTGAGCGCAGCGCAAAGGAGTAGTCTATCGCTTTGATGGCACACAGGGCACTTGCCGCGATGAGCAGACTTGAGAGTAGATAGCGTAGTTTTCGGCGCTGTATTGTGACCAACAACAGGCCGATCATGATGGCGATGAGCGCGATCCAGGTGTGCAGACGCACCATGAGCGACAGTGCCGCCATGCAGCAGGCAAGAACCACATAGCGAAGATGCGTGGTCTTTACAAAACGAATCAGCGCCCAAAAAAGCACGGTGCAGAAGCAGATAGAGGGCAAGTCTCCGTAAGTATAGGGTGTCAGGATCAAATAGGGAACACAGAAGAGCGCCAGAGGACAATATAATATCTTGCATAAGCTGTTCTGAGAGGTCTCTTCCACAAAAAGATATCCAAATACCATGGTGATGACGCCCATCCCGATATGGAATTTGGCGGCAACCGGGTAACATAAGTCTCCAAACATGTCAAACAGGAGTTCATAGAGAAAGGCAAGTCCCTTTTGATAGGGAAATTTGCCAAGATACCCGCTTTTGCTCAACATGATAAAATTGCCCTGACGGTGGTAATAAGCGGCGGCGGTAGCAATCAGCTGGTCTCCATCAGGGTAATAGGGAAGTTCGGTGACCCAGACTAGGCAGATTGTCACATAGAGCAGACAGCAGACCCCAAGGAAGAGATAGCCTGCCAGCCGCTGCCTTTTGTCTCCAAGCTTTTGAAATAAAAGCTGCAGCAGAAAGGAGAGGCCGATGGCAGCCGCAAAAACCAGAAGATTCAAGAAGGTATGATCTTTCACCATGTAAATCCGAACATCATAATTGGTTGAGGAATAGTAGGAGTAGCGCGTACTATAGTATGCCAGAAAGAGGGCGATAAACAGTGCAAAAGCAAACAAAATCCCCATGCAAAGACCATAAATGTTTTGAAGTTTAACGCCTTTTGCGGTGTCGGTGTGTGGTTTCATTGGTAGCTCCTTCTTTGTTTGTAATTGCGAGACTTTGAGTTGCGCATGGGGTCATTGTGCAGATTGTATGCTCTAACGCAGACACGCTTCCGCTCCGTGAAAAACGCAACGGTGCTAGGCTCGATGAGCTGCCATGCAGCTCATTACCTCGCTAAGCACCGGCGTTTTTCAAGGGTCTGCTTATAGAGTATATAATCTGCACAATTCGGATTACGCAAATTAAAGTTTTGCAATTACCTAAAATATATGTGTATTTGAAAATCGCCTATTTATGCAAGGTGTCATTGAGAAAAATTGTGTTTTGCAATGACCTATACTCAATGTATATTAACTCGTCAAGTCATGGGCACCAGATTATACTCGCTGATATACACGGCAAATCTGTCGTTTTCATAACCTAAGCTTACAATGGAAGGGTCTGCAAATTGTGTAATGAAAGCTTCTTTATCTTCTTTGTGTATGATATAGGCCGTGGGCATCTCTTCGGGGAGATTGCCGACATACCATTTGGTGCTGGTAAGCCACCAGTACATGCGCAAGTCCTCCATGCGATAACAGTGTCCCATGGTCAGGCGTCCGTCCGTCATGGCGCAGATGCGTGAGGCATCCCAGAATTCCGCATACCCGCAGCTGATATTTTCCGAGTCCATGTATGAGATTACTTCCTCGTACTCTGCCAAATTGTCATTTGTGGTGATGCAGTCTTTATAGGTATAAAAAATATTACATATAGCAAAAATACAGACACAGACAATAATCAGCCGGGCAAAAAAGGGGGCTGTTTTCTCGTAATAGCTGATCATTGCAGCCAGCGTCGCCATGATCACAAACCAAATGGCGAAAAAATAATTGTGGGCGAGTTCTGCAGTGGTAACGGTTTCAATCAATACCGTGAGCAGAAAAGATGCTCCCAGGGCTTGCAGCAGGAGTTTTTGATTGAAAGGTATTTTTTTCCCGGCAAAGAGAAAGCAAAGCCCATACACAGTCAATACCAATACCATGAGAATGCCCAATTGCATCAGCGCGGAAAGGGAGCTCAGAGTACAGTTGCCGGAAATGCCGAGGCATTCCAGCACGGCGGCAGGGATATCACGGGTCAGGCGGTCTACCATGCCATTTGCTGTTTGAAGGTACAAAGGATATTCGATGTTGGCAGGGTAGAGGCGTGCTAACATTCCAACCGCAAGCAGTGAGAGTACGAAGAGGGTGGCGTGCCATCTTTCCCGGGGGAGAGGCTTTGACATATGGTCACTCTCAAAAAATAGAAGCAATACTTCTAAAACGAGCAATGGCAGTATTACAATCTGGAGACAACGCATTCCACCCAGGGCAAGAGCGCCGCAAAAGCCTGTGAGTGCCAGCCATGCAAAAGCGCACCGGACGCTGCTGCGTGAACGCGATTCTCTCGAAGGGACAGCTTCTCTCAGATAAGAATAGAAGGCGATGCATAAGAACAGGCAGATACAATGTAAGGCATAGTAACCCGCAAACAAAAACCATAAAAGCATTACAAAGGGCACCATCTGCCCTTCGTTTCGCAGCCCGCCTATGGGGAGGGCGCATAGCACGAGGACGCCGGTGGCAATGCCAAGGTGGGAGAAATGACAGCGTTTCAGGGTATAAGCGATGGTGACAAGCAAGGCGCCGCCCACGATAATACAGGAAATGCCCATGGAGAAGTTCATGCTGCCGCTCACGCCATAAAACAGGGAAGCGAGAGAAGGAATCCCCAATACACGACGATCTGTGCTGGCAATCCAAGTGCCCGGTGTGAAATCCTTTTCCTGCCATATTTCTCTCGCAAGCAAAGCTTCGGCCGCGATGTCGGAATCAACATGCTGGATATATTTGCACAAATTTAAATAAATGAAGATTCCCGTATAGATCAGTAGCAACACGCACACAATGGCAAAAAGAATACAGTCCGTTGTTCTGCGGGTTAATTGATTGTCCTTTGCGGCCGAAATAGATTTAGGCTTCATGGGAGAGGGTTCCTTTCCTGAGTTGACGGATAAATTATGGTAACAGTTCAGCCCGCGCCATTCGCAAAGCCGATGGCTGAACTGTTATTACCATATGCTACACAAAATCAGAAAAAAAATCAACCGATTGCACTAAAGAATTTATGTTTTACGCCGATACATATTGTGAATCGGATGTATTTTGAATATTAAAGGAAGGAGGAATCCGATATGCGTATAGAGGCTTACACACAGGTACAGCAGCTTTACAAGACTCAGAAGACAAGGCGCAGCGCTGCAGCTGAAGCGACAGAATCCACAAAAGATTATGTGCAGATCAGCGGCAGAGGCAAAGATTATCAGACTGTCAAGACAGCGTTGGAGTCTGCCCCTGACGTTAGAGAGGATTTAACCTCCGTTGTCAAAGCGCGTATACAGAACGGCACATACAATGTGGATAATAACAGTTTTGCCGAGAAGTTGTTAGAGAAGTATAATGCGCTGATATAAGGAGGATGGCCCCGTGGCGAGCTTGATGGAAAACCTGATAGATGTTTTGGGCAGGGAATGCGACGAATATGAGGGGCTGCTGGAGATATCCCAGCGCAAGACGCCGATTATTGTGAGCGGCAGTTTGGAAAATTTGCAAAAAATCACGGATGAGGAGCAGGATATGGTAAACAGGCTGAACAGCCTGGAACGCAGACGCGCAGAGGTGACTGCGGACATTGCCACGGTACTGAACAAGGATGTTACAACACTCACGCTGACAAATCTGATTGACATGATGGCGGCAAGACCCGCGGAACAAAGTGCATTGGCGGAGGCTCATGACAGGCTTCACAGAACGGTGCGGGAGTTACAGCGGGTCAATGAGCAGAACGGGGTTCTTTTGAAGGATGCATTGGAGATGGTGGAGTTTGAGATTACTCTGCTGCAGGCGTCCAAGGCTGCCCCTGAGACTGCCAATTATAACCGGGGAGCTTACAACACGGGCAACACCATGGGAGTGAACCGGGGATTTGATGCCAAGCAATAGTCGGCAATTATATTAACTACTTGAGAAACCGAGGTAATTATTATGTCTTTGATGAGCAGTTTATATATTGGAACATCCGGATTGCAGACAAGTCAAAATGCGCTGAACACCACAGCGCATAATCTTTCTAATATTGATACTGTTGGTTACAGCAGACAGCAGGTGCAGCAGTCTGACAGGTCTTACATAACGCTTAAGAAGACTCTGACGGGCACGGGTGTGTCTGACCACCAGTATGGTCTTGGAACTACTTATTCCCGGGTAAAACAAGTTAGAGATTATTTTTTGGATAAAACATACCGCAAGGAATCTGGACGCAGTATGTTTTATGAAGTGTCCAGCAATGTGCTTGAGGAAGTGGAGACCCAGCTGGGAGAGTTTAACGGGAAAGCATTTCAAGGCACCATGAAGGATTTTTGGGAATCTGTACAGGAATTGTGCAAGGATCCTGCCAATTCGGTGACGCAGGGCGTTTTCGTGCGCCGCGCGTCAGAGTTCGTGGAGAGAGCGGCGGCGATTTATGACGGGCTTTCTTCCTATCAGGACAATCTGAATCTCCAAGTGAAACAGCAGGTGGAGAAGATTAATAAATACGGGAAACAGTTGTTGGACTTGAATGACAAGATCAGATCCATTGAGAGCGGCGGCATAGAGAAGGCCAACGATCTGCGCGACACCCGTAACCAGATTCTGGATGAGTTGGGTGAGCTCGCGAAGATCTCCTTTAAGGAGGATGAGATTGGCAACGTGTCTGTACAGATTGAGGGAGTGGATTTCGTAAAGGGTGAGTGGTGTCACGAGATGAGCCTTTACCTGGATGAGTCAACAGGATTTTACACACCTTTCTGGCCCTTGGACGCGACCTTTACCACATTGGATGACGGCACTAGGCTTTACAATATTGACGGTGCGGAAGTCTTTGATTTCAGCGTTGAGATTTCCTCGGATTTAGATACGGATATCGGCGGTTTGAAGGCAATGCTTCTGGCGAGAGGAGATCACAGAGCGGATTACACGGATGTGGCGGAAGGCAAATACGACAGTGTGTCACAGTCGGTGCTCATGAATATTCAGGCGGAGTTTGACCAGCTTGTACATAATGTGGTGACCAAGATCAATGGGATTCTGGCGGAAGCCGCAGGGGTGACGACAGGGGATCTTGTGCTGGAGGATGGCACCGTGCTGGAAGGGGTGCGGTACTGCGAGGATGCCCAGGGCGGTTATATGCGCAACGAGAACGGTTCTCCTATCCAGATGTTTGAGAAGATCACCACGGATGAGTACACGAAGGTGAAGGGACAGGACGGCAAGGAATACTGGGTATACAATGAGGAGAATACGGAAGATCCGACACAGACAGAGACCCTTTATACTCTGCGGAACCTGGAGATCAACAAGGAATTGATGCAGAAGCCCGCGAGACTGGGATTCCGGCTTTCAGAGCATTCGGAGGATCAGGCTACCGTGGATAAGCTTAAGGCAGCGTTCACGGAAGAGATTTACACGCTGAATCCCAATGTGAAAAAGAAGACCACCTTTAATGATTACTATTCTGATATGGTGAGCCAGGTGGCAAATTCAGGTTATGTATACAGAAGTATCTATGAGAGCCAGCAGGTGACCGTGGAGGCTGCGGAGAGCGCAAGGGCGCAGGTGATCGGGGTTTCCTCGGACGAGGAACTGTCCTATATGATCAAGTTCCAGAACGCCTACAACGCATCCAGCAGATACATCAACGCCATCAGCGAGATGCTGGAGCACGTGATCACTCGATTAGGAGCATAAGGAGGTTAAGCTATGCCCTCACAATTTTTTGGATTAAATATCGCATATACGGGGTTGTTGGCCAGCAACGCGGCTCTGAATACCACTTCCAACAATATTGCCAACGTGCAGACGGAAGGCTATAGCAGGCAGCAGGTGATACAGCAGGCAGCCAACGCGCTGCAGGTGTTCCAGACCTACGGCTGCGCGGGCGCGGGCGTGGAGACATTGGCCATAGAGCGGATCCGCGATGAATTTTACGATGTAAAGTTCTGGAATAACAATACCCAGCTCGGCGAATATGATATGAAGCAATATTATATGAAGCAGATTGAGACTTATTTCTATGATACAGGTGACAACGCCGGTTTTAAGACAGTGTTTGACCAGCTGATGATCACCGGACTGCAGGAGTTGATGAAGGATCCCAGCAGTAATACCGCAAAGGAGCAGTTTGTTGGTTACGCGGATTCCCTCATGGACTATTTTAATGGCCTTGCGGGCAATATGGAAGCTTTGCAGAAGGATGTCAACCAAGAGATTAAAATAAAGGTGGATGAGATCAATTCCCTCGCGGGCGAGATTGCCAATCTGAACAAGCAGATCAATACCATTGAGCTGACAGGCGTCAGGGCGAATGAGCTGCGCGACAGACGTACCTTGCTCGTGGATCAGCTCTCTAAAATCGTGGATGTGCAGGTCAGCGAGACTCCGATTATCGACACGAACAATCCTGACCATGTGACCGGCGCCAACCGTTTTGTGGTAAAGATCGCAGCAGGACAGCTCTTGGTGGATAGCCATGAGTACCGCGGGATGCAATGTGTGGCGAGAACGAATTACGAGAAGGTCAACCAGACGGATATCGACGGTCTGTATGATGTAGAGTGGGATGACGGACAGAGGTTTAATCTCTACAATGCGGCCATGGGCGGAGATCTGAAGGGCTTGGTGGAGATGCGCGATGGCAACAACACGGAGTATTTCCACGGAATTATCAAGGCTTTGGGAGAAACGAAGGTTCCCGACCCTGCGGATGCTACCAAGACGGTGACGGTGGACACGGTTACGATTGAGGTGGGGCAGTCCTACCTGCAGGATTTGAACAAATGTAATCTTTCTGATCAGGGTGGAAAGATTAATCTGGGCAATCAGGTATTCTATTATGATGCCTGGGAGTATAATTACAACGCAATCACGGATACTTATTCTTATACCTTTACGCTTTCCCCGACAGGAGAGAACGGCAAGAACGATACCCGTGTTACCAACGACCGTTTGGAGAGGGAAGCCAGTATTGGTGTGAGCCTTGATTATCAGGGAATTCCTTATTACATGAACCAGATGAACGAGTGGCTGAGAACCTTCTCGCAGAAGTTTAATGATATTATCACCAGCGGCGTTGACGCGCAGAACCGTCAGGGTATCAAGGTGTTCACGGCGAATCATACGATTGACAATGAGCAGTATGATTTCCCGGATGATTACCGGTATGATCAGGTCAGCCAGGGATATCTGGCGATGGTAGAGGAGAAGAAGCAGGCAAAGATGGAAGCTGACGCGGACTTGTCTGCGGAGGAAGCCGAGAAACAGGCAAAGGAAGAGCTCAAGACAGAGTATGAGACGGCGGTGGAGACACGCAAGCAGGAGTTGATGGATGCGGATGCTGATTTGTCTGAGAGTGCTGCCACGGCACAGGCACAGCAGGAAGTTGCCATGGAGATGGGCGTCGGTATCACCGTGAAGTACACGGATGACAGCTACTACCGCATGACATCCAAGAATGCGGACGTCACGGCTGCCCTGGTGGGTGATCCTTCCATGCTGGCTAATAAGTACAAGGAAGCTGACGGAGTGGAACAGAATGATCTGTTGGAAGATTTGAAACAGATGGTGAATGACAAGAGCAAAGCAAGTTTCCGGGGTTCCACAGCTGCCGAGTTCCTGCAGAATGTTTTGTCAGACGTGGCATTGAATGCAAGCAGGGCAAATCTTTTTGCCGAGAACTTTGCGGAGATATCGAACAATATCGAGAATCAACGTATTTCTATTTCCGGCGTGGATGAGGATGAAGAGGCAGTGAATCTGGTAAGATACCAGAATGGATACAATCTTGCTTCCAAGATGATACAGATTCTGACAGAGATTTATGACAGATTGATTCTGGAGACCGGAGTATAACGGGGAGGACTGGCAAATGAGAATAACAAATAAGATTATGCAGCGCAATAATTTGTCCAATATCAACACCAATAAGATTTATCAGGACAAATTGAGCACCCAGATGTCCACACAGAAGAAGGTCAACCGGCCTTCCGATGACCCTGTGGTGGCAATCCGTGCGCTTCGCCTGCGCAGCAGCGTGACAGAGATCACACAATATTACAGCAAGAATATTCCTGATGCGGAGAGTTGGCTGAACGTGACCGAAGATGCACTCAAGAATCTGGAACAGATCATGAGGAATATGATTGAGCAATGTACCAAAGGTTCCAATGGGGAATTGGAGGCAAAGGATCGTCAGATTATTCTGGAGCAGCTGAAGGCGTTGAGTGATGAGGTGTATTCGACCGGAGATGCCGACTATGCAGGCAGATATGTATTCACAGGTTATCGCACGGATCTGTCTTTGAGCTTTCCTACAGCGACTACCAAGCAATATACCATCACGGAGCAGTTGAACAGGGATGCCATATCTTCCCTGACCAAGGTGGAAACAGGGGATTTGCTGAATTGGACAGAGGCTAATTTTCAGGGGATAAAGGGTACAACAGATGAGCAGAGCGTGGATTCCTATGAGGTGTATCGTATCCGCTTGGCGTACAATGACTGCAGTGACGGGATGGCTCCGACGCTGGCAGGTGTAGATAAGGATGGAAACGAGGTTTCCCTTGGAATCACCACAACAGTGATGAGCTCTGCCAACGATCCCTATAAGGCGGCTCATGATGACCCGGATGCGGCGATATTCGTGCCCGAGACGGGGGAACTTCTGTTGGGACAGAATGTGTATGACAAATTGATGACGATTCAGGACGATCCCACCACGGTGAAGAACGAGGGCGAGATTCGTATCACCTACCAGAAAGAGAATTGGGCCAGGGGCGATTTGAGACCGGAGCATTATTTCTATTGTAAGTCCAACACTGATGCGGAGGGAGAGCTTGAGTACAATGCCGCGTTTTTGGATGGGACGGCGGAGAAGCAGGCGATTGAGTATGATGTGGGCTTTAACCAGACGATCCGCGTGAATTCCACGGCGGACGAATGCTTTAAACCTGGTATCGGAAGAGAGGCAGATGATCTGGTAAGCGCACTGCAGGAGGTTATGGAGCTGGAGAAGATTCAGACCAAGATGAAGAAAATGGCCGAGACTGCCAGCGGAGAGGATGCTGAGACTCTTAAGACCCAGATTGCCGGCATAGGCAAGGCGCTCACCTATGCAAAAGATAAATGTCAAAAGCTTTTTGAACATGGAATCACCACATTCCAGAATTATCTGGATGATGCGAATCTGTGCATTACAAACTGTGGTACCAGAAGCAAGAAGCTGGAGTTGATTGAGAATCGTATGCAGAACCAGAAGACCACTTTTGAGACCTTAAAGAGCGAGAATGAGGACGTGGATATCACAGAGGTGGCGATTCAGTTGAACTCTGCGGAATTGACCTATGAGGCGGCTTTGATGGCCACGGGTAAAGTGATGCAGTCCACTCTGTTGAACTTCATTTAAGGTATATTATCTGGTTTGGTAAAAACGGTTAAATAAATCATGCGCAGGGCGCAGATGGGGGATATATGAACATTAAAACGAAAGCTTTTGGAGACATTGAGATTGCAGAAGATAAGATTATTACCTTTGAAAATGGCATCATCGGTTTTCCGGATTTAAAGCGTTTTACTTTACTTCATGACGAGGCACAAGGCAAGGGCGCAGGTATTCGTTATATGCAGTCCATTGAGGAACCTGGATTCGCTATGCCCGTGATGGATCCGCTGTTGGTGAAGAACGATTATGATCCGGAGGTGAATGACGAGCTTTTGTCAGGATTAGGGGAACTTACAGACGAGAATATATTGGTGCTGGTGACGGTTACCGTTCCTTCTGATTTGACCAAGATGAGTGTAAATCTTCAGGGACCTATCATAATCAATGTGGATGAGCGCAAGGCGTGTCAGATTATCGTAGAAGGTGACAAGTACCAAGTGAAATTCCCTATTTATGAGTTTTTTAAAGCGAAAAAGGGAGGTGAGTAGGGTGCTTGCGTTGTCCCGTAAAAAGAATGAGGCGTTGATCATTAACAATAATGTGGAAGTAACCATACTTGATGTAAAAGGCGATCAGGTAAAGATAGGCATTACGGCACCCAAGGAAGTGCCCGTGTATCGCAAGGAAGTATATATGCAGATCCAGGAAGCCAACAAGGCGTCCGTGAACGCGGAAGGTCTGGAGGCACTGAGGGCGTTGTTGGGATAAATACGTTTTTAGAAATAGGTAATTGTGATGTTTGGGTCATTCCCTGTCTAGGCGGGGGTGACCTTTTTGTACACAGAGCCGCATATATTCCCTATTCGATTTGGATAAGGCTGGTTTTAGGAGAGAATAAAAAATGGAAAAAAGAGTTATACAACAATTGACGATTTTTTTTATGGATTCTGAAGAATTTGAGGATGCAAGTCTCAAAAACCGTTGCCTTAAACAATCGGAGACAACGTACCTCGCTTATGTGAGAAAAGAGATGATGGAGGATGATGAAATACTTTCGCTGCTTCTTCGTAAGACACAAAAAAACCATGATGATATTATGGTGTTTTGCATGGGGGTCGAGGGGGCTGTCTTAGACTACGCCGGGATATTTGAACTGTTATCCGTTCCGATAGGTGGAATCATATTTCCTAAAACACTGGTCAAAGCAACAGGGGCGTTTAATGAAAAGCTTCTTGTACATACTAATTTAGAACTTATGTGTCGTCTTGTAAAGGAAACAGATGCCTGCGAAGTGATGGAACTTGCAGAGAACATAGATTATTTGATGGATGAGGGGGAGTGGATATTTTCTTGTGCCTACATAATCCGCCGACATATGGAGAACTTACACAAGTTGGGGCTCATGGAGAAGATTTTTACCTATTTTAGTGCGGAAATGCAGGCAGAAGGTGTTTTCCTCCAATTTCAACAGCAATTGGATTGGTTTTTGTCAAACGAAAACGAATATGAAAAAATTGCGAGACTGACAGCGCCGTTTATCGTTCTGCGGAAGCAAGACACTTGTGGTGATGTCTTGAAGCAATTTATAGAAGAGCTGTCAGATAGTCTGATTGATTGCGGACAAGCCGTTATAGAGGTGGATACTCAACATGCACAGATGGGGGAGTTTAGGAATTCAATTTGTAAGGGAATTATAGGATTTCAGGAGCCCTCACTAGGGAGTGCATTGTTCAGAAATATACATGGACCAAAATTCCAATTCTGGTTTGATGATCCACTGGACAACCAAGATATGTTGTGTGACTTGCCGGAGAATTATTACATTTTGTGTCAGAATGCTGATTGCGTGGAATCAGTTCGTAATCATTATCACATAAGAAATGTGATACAATTGCTTCCAAGAGGGCGGGCAGAGCAACTCATAGCGTTAGCTGAAGAGGAAGAAGCCTCTTTAAAGATTTTTGTGGCAACACATGTCAAGTTCACCCCACCTCAAAATCCAATTTATGTGCCGCTTCATGTGGGGCGGAGTGGCAAAACGGATTTGGGATATCTGGGTGATAACACGGGGAATCATATTTCGGATCTGAACTTTCTGTATGGAGAGTTGACGGGGCTTTTTTGGATATGGCAGAATGTTGATTATTTAGATTATGTCGGTCTGTGCCATTATCGCAGGTATTTTATTAACACAGCCACAAAACGTGAAATGCAGAAATGGGAGTACCTTGAACTGCTGGAGAGGTGCGATGCCATTGTCCCGCGCCACGAAACATGTGAAGAAAGCTATTATTGCTATTTTTGTAACATACATGGCAGCCACAACCTGGATGTGCTGGGGCGCGCGTTAAAACGTGTTTATCCTGAATATGGAGATGCCTTTGATCAAGCCATGCAGGGGAATATATATTATTGGGGTAATTTGCTGGTGGCTGGTATGGATATTGTGAAGTCATATTCAGAGTGGCTTTTTACCATTTTTGCGGAAGTTTCAGATGAAATTGATGTAGAGGGTTATGATGATTACCATAGACGAGTGTATGGCTTTTTGTCGGAACAAATGTTTTACGTATACGCATTGGCTAATCATCTGACTTTGCATGAGGCAGCAGTGGGATTATCCGGGGAAAAGGCGGAGACAAGGGAGCTGAGGGAGCTGCTGAAACAACTTATGGCGGAGGACAAACAACCAGAGGCACGTGAGTTATTAATAGATCAATTGAAGTCCCGGCCGGATCTTCTTTTGCCATTATCAGATGTCACAGGTGAGTTAAAGGACATATATGAACAATTGATAAGGTGAATCATAGAACCAAAATTGATAAATAATTAAAAAACCTCTTAACTTTTGGAATATAAAAACCGATAAAGGTAATAGAAACTAGATTTTATCTTATTTGTGTTGATGGAAGACACAATCAAATTCACATGGAGGTGACAAAAATGGCAGTAGAACCATTAGGAAGTGTAATGACAATGCAGATGCAGACAGCACCTGCGCCTAAGCCTGTTGCCAAGCCAGCAGAGAAAGTGGAGACCAGCGCTGAGTCTGGAGCACAGGTGGTGGAGAGGGTGGATAAATCCACCAATGTAGTAGAGAATGTTCAAAACAAGGGACAGGGAAACAATTCGCCTGAACAGAAGCAGGAACAGAAGAGTTCTGAACAGATCCGCAAGACGATTGAAAATCTGAACAAGCGGATGATGAACTCAGAGGCGATTTTTGGTATTCACGAGGATACCAACCGGGTGACCATTAAGATTGTGGATAAGGATACCAAGGAGGTTATCAAAGAGCTTCCTCCGGAGAAAACCTTGGATATGATCGCTAAGGCATGGGAGCTTGCGGGTATTTTGGTGGATGAAAAAAGATAACCAGAAGGGATAGGAGGAATTGCTATGGCAATGCGTTTATCGGGCTTAATGTCCGGCATGGATACAGAAAGCCTTATACAGCAGCTTGTTGAGGCTAAAAGCACGAAGCTTAACAAAACAAAAAAGGCACAGATCAAGGCTAATTGGAAGCAGGATGCCTGGAAGGAACTGAATACCAAGCTCAAGAACCTGCAGTCCAAATATCTTAGCAATATGCGTTTTTCTGAAGCTTATAGTAAGAAGGTCACTAAGGTTTCAAACGATAGCATAGCCAGTGTGATCACTGGCGACAAAGCGGTGGACGGTGTTCAGAACCTGCAGGTGAAGCAGTTGGCGAAGAGAGGATATCTCACTGGTGCCGAGTTGAGGAAAACAGCTAACGGACAGAGCGTGAAAGGTGATTACACCGCCCTGACGAAGCTGAGTGAGCTGGATCCCAGTCTGACTGGAGAGGGAACCTTTAGTGTGAAGACTGCCAGTGGCAGCGTAGACATCAAGGTAAATGGAGATACCACCATTTCAGACGTGCTCAGCAAGTTCCAAGAGGCTGGGTTGAATGCGGCTTTTGACACCGGTAACCAGAGATTTTTCCTGAGTTCGAAGGAGTCAGGTGTGAGCAATGATTTTAGCATCACAGCTTCCGATGCGACGGGTGCGGCTGCAATGTCTGCTTTGGGCATACAGGTTGGACTCAGTCAGGACACAGCGTCTTTGAAACAATACCAAGAGTATGCAGGATATTATGTGGCGGGCGACAAGGATAAGACCTTGGATAACATGAAGACTCTGATTGACAGTACTGTGGAGTCCAGAACCAACGCTTATTTGAAACAGTACAAATCTTATCAGTCGAGCTTGAAGACTGCGACGGACAAGAGACAGGAGATTCTGGATAAATATAAGGATGATCCGGATCCCCTCGCCTCCGCTGCCAGCTATGAGGAGCAGATTAAGACCCTTAAAGAAGGCAAGGAAAAGGATGATGCACTTCTGACAGAGGATGAGAAGAAGGTTATTGACGAGAAGATTGCTGCCCTGACCGAGAGAAAGAAAGACGCGGAGACGCTGGAAACACAGGAAAAGACGATTGAAACGTTGAATGCCAAGATTGACGAGGTGGATGATTACATTGATGTTACCCCTCAGACAGTAGACGGCGAGACTACTTACACTGCGGTGGCTGGCGAGAAGCTGACCAAGGAAGTTGAGAACAGCTTTTATGACAAGGCAGCTTATGCTAACGATGTGATTACCAATTACAATACCGCACCGGCTGCGGAGGGCACTAACGATAACGTTGCCACTAAGATTTCCGGGCAGGATGCTGTTATCATGCTGAATGGGGCGAAGTTTACCAACAGTACTAATGTGTTTGATATTAACGGACTTACCATTACTGCTCTGAGTGACGCGAAACCTGACGAGACGGTTACCGTCACCACCCAGAACGACACTGACGGCATTTATGACATGATTAAGAACTTCATCAAAGAGTATAATTCCGTCATCAACGAGATGGATAAACTCTATAACGCAAGTTCCTCCAAAGGTTATGAACCCCTTCTAAGCGAGGAGAAGGAAGCGATGTCGGATACTGAGGTGGAGGAGTACGAGAAGAAGATCAAGGAGTCCCTGCTTCGGAATGACAGTAATCTGTCATCCATCAGCACGGCGCTGAAGACTATCATGGTAGAAGGCGTTGTGGTCAATGGAAAGAAGATGTATCTCAGTGATTTTGGTATCAACACGCTTGGATTCTTTAACGCTGCGGACAATGAGAAGAATGCGTATCATATTGACGGAGATGCGGACGATGCGAACACCTCCGGCAATGCTGACAAGCTGAAGGGCATGATTTCGAGTGACCCGGATACCGTAATCAAATTCTTCAAGGGATTGACAGCTAGTCTGTACAGTAAGATGAGTGATATGTCAAAGTCCGTAAAAGATTATAGAAGTTTTGGAAGCTTTTATGACGACAAGAAGATGCAGTCCGATTACGATAGCTATACTTCCAAGATCAAGGATTTGGAGGATAAGCTGAACGACTATGAGGATAAGTGGTACAGCAAATTTGCCAAGATGGAGACAGCTATGGCCAAGATGCAGCGCAATGCAAATGCAATATCGGGTCTGTTAGGAGGTTCATAAGATGGCGATGCCAAATGCTTTTGCCGAGTATCAGAATAGTAAAATAATGACGGCGAGTCCTGCGGAACTCACATTGATGTTATATGAGGGTGCTATCAGATTTTGCAATGTAGCGATTACTGCCATTGAGCAGAACGACGTTACCAAGGCCCATACCAATATTATCAAAGTGCAGCGTATTATTGACTATCTGCGTCAGACATTGGATATGAAATATGCGGTGGCGCAGGAATTTGAGAAGATTTATTCCTATCTGTCCGGTCGTTTGATTGAGGCAAACGTGAAGAAGGATAAGGAGATTCTGGAGGAGGTCAATATGCATTTGCGTTCCGTGCGCGATAACTGGAAAGAGGTTATGCGTGTCAACAGGGAGAAAGGGAACAATTGATGGAGAGTCAATTAGATATTTTGTCCGAGAGTCTGGATAAGAAGCTATCCGTTCTGCAGGAGATTCAGGAGTATAATGAGCGACAGGCGCAGGACTTTGCAGAAGGGCGCGCCAATTTGGACAGCTTTGACGAATCGGTGGAGGCGAAAGACCGCTTGATAGAGAAGATATCCAAGCTGGATGAGGGCTTTGAGCTTCTCTATGAAAAACTGGCGGAGGAACTGAAGGATCACCGTGAGCGCTATGCCCCGCAGATTAAGACACTTCAGGAGAAAATCTCAAAGGTGACGGAGATGAGTGTGTCGATTCAAGCCCAGGAGGCTCGCAACAAGAAGCTGGTGGAGGCGTATTTTGCCGATGCCAGACGCGGGCTGAACCAGAACCGCAAGAATTCCAAGGCCGCATATGATTACTATAAGAGCATGAGCGGCACGACGGGTCAGCAAAGTCATTTTATGGACAGCAAGCAATAAAAAGAGGCAAAAGAAAATTAAAAATTTTTAGAAATACCACTAAAGTAATTCCAAATCTCTCCGATATAATTAACAAGTAAAGCTAATGAACATTCAAGTTCAGGCTTTCTTCTAAATGTAATCGGATTCCATCCGCACAATGGAGGAAGGTTACAGTAACCACTACCGGGAAGCTGGAAAGTGCGAGCCGGAAGAACGGTAGACAAAAATAATCAGCCTCAAGGAAGAGGCGTAAAATTCAAGGAGGAATATATTATGATCGTAAAACACAACCTTACAGCAATGAACTCTAACAGAATGCTTGGTCTGACCACTTCAACACAGGCTAAGTCCACCGAGAAACTGTCTTCTGGTTACAAGGTAAACCGTGCAGCAGATGATGCATCTGGTCTGGCTATTTCCGAGAAGATGAGACGTCAGGTTCGCGGCCTGACCCAGGCTT
>CAMWLG010000018.1 GCA_947175035.1 uncultured Lachnospiraceae bacterium
ATGTTTATTATATCAAGCGTATTATTGGATTGCCGGGGGAGACGGTTCAGATTGATGAGAGCGGAAATATTTACATAGACGGGGAGATCCTGCGGGAGTCTTACGGCAAGGAGGTTATCAAACCGGAGTATGTTGGAAGGGCGGCGGAACCGATAGAACTTGGGGCGGACGAATATTTTGTCATGGGTGACAATCGTAACAACAGCAGCGACAGCCGCACGGAGGCCGTGGGCAATATTCACAGGGAGGATATTGTCGGACGGGCATGGGTGCGCATTTGGCCCCTTGACAGTTTCGGGGTATTGAAGCATCAGTAGAAGACGGGAGGAGGTAATCGGTAATGAAAAAGAAGGTGATGAAAGAACTTTTAGATACAGGTTTGTACCTGCTTTTTGTGTTACTGGTTACATGGCTTTTGATTACGTTTGTCATCCAGAAGATAGGGGTGGAAGGGTCTTCTATGGAATCGACGCTGTATAACGGGGATGCGTTGTTCGTGGACAAGATTTCTTATCGCTTTCATGATCCGGAGCGCTTTGATAGTATTGTTTTCCCGTTCCAGGAGAATGTTTATTATATCAAGCGGATTATCGGATTGCCGGGGGAGACGGTTCAGATTGACGAGAGTGGAAATATATATATAGATGGGGAGATTCTGCGGGAGTCCTATGGCAGGGAGATTATCAAGCAAGAGTGTATCGGCAGGGCGGCGGAACCGATAGAACTAGGGGTTGATGAATATTTTGTCATGGGTGACAATCGTAACAACAGCAAAGACAGCCGCACGGAGGTCGTGGGCAATATTCACAAGGAAGATATTTTCGGGCGGGCATGGGTGCGTATTTGGCCCCTTGACAGTTTCGGGGTGTTGAAGCATCAGTAGAGGACAGGAAATTGAATTTACGGGAAAGGTACGGTATCAATATGGCGACGAGTATTACGGAGATTAAAAATGAGTTGCAGGCAGCTTGTGAAGATGAGCTGCCTGCCTTTGTACAGCGATATGGAGAGGATGACCGCGCGGGTGTACAAAAGCTTGTGGAGACGGCGAAGAAACGAATGCAGGCGTTGGAGAAGGAGCGGGCGCGTATCTGGGAATTGGGGCGCTTTGAGAGGGAATATGCGGACTGTGGTTTGATATGCGGCATAGATGAGGTGGGGAGAGGCCCCCTTGCAGGACCCGTGGTGGCAGGCGCCGTGATTTTACCCAAGGATTGTAAAATTTTATATATTAATGATTCTAAGCAGCTCTCCGAAAAAAAGAGAGAGGAACTTTATGATGTAATTATGGAACAGGCGGTGGCTTGTGCGGTGGGGTATGCCTCCCCGGAGCGGATTGACGAGATCAATATTTTGCAGGCGACCTATGAGGCGATGAGAGAGGCAATCGGGAAGCTCGTGCCACAGCCGGATATTCTGTTAAATGACGCCGTGAAGATTCCGGGAGTGGCGATTCGGCAGGTGCCAATCATCAAGGGGGATGCCAAGAGCATTTCTATTGGCGCGGCCAGCATTATTGCCAAAGTGACAAGGGATCGGATGATGGTGGAGTATGACAAACTGTTCCCCGGGTATGATTTTGCGGGGAATAAGGGATATGGCAGTGCGGCGCATATAGCGGCTTTAAAAGAGCATGGAGCCACGCCAATCCACAGAAAGAGTTTTATCAAGAACTTTGTGGAAGAGGAAGTTGTGAGGTAAAAATGAAGCTGGCAGACCTTTTATTTAATGGACAGGTGAATAACACGGGAGGGCAGGTGCAGCAGCCCCAGTCGGGCCAGAGCAATGCCCAATTAAATCAGATGATACGGAATCTTGCGCCAGGGCAAACCCTGCAGGGCGAGGTGGTTTCGAATAACAATGGCGAAATTCAGATCAAGCTTTCGGATGATATGGTGTTGAGTGCCCGTCTGGAGCAGGGGATGAATCTGGAAGTGGGCAAGAATGTGACTTTTGAGGTTCGCAATAATGGCAAGACCTTGACATTGAGCCCACTGTTCGCGAATACCGCGACGGAGGCCAATGCCCTGAAAGCGTTGGATATGGCGGCGCTTCCCATCAATCAAAGCACGGTAACTATGACGGGGCTTATGATGCAGGCGGGACTTTCTGTTGACAGGAATTCACTGCAGCAGATGTTTCGTGAGATGAATACATTTCCTAATTCCAATCTGTCGAATCTGGTGGATCTGCATAAGCTGGGTTTGGAGGTAAACGAGGAGAATCTGGCGCAAATCGACTCCTATAAGAACCTCACACACCAGCTTGTGGACGGGATGCATACAGTGTTGGACACTCTCCCTGAGACTTTGCAGGGAATGGTACAGGAGGGAAGTGTGGAGGGCGCTGCCAAGATGTTTCAGGAGCTCTTGCAATTATTGAGTGAGCTGCCTGGGGATGGGGTGCCGAAGGAAGAGGCATTAAAGACACTGGGGGAGGACGCACAGCAGGCAGGAACCCAGACCGGAGCGGGTGTACAGGCGGGGACTCTGGGCGAAGAGGACGCCACGGGCAACACAGTCACTCAGTTACCGCCAAATGACGAATTGGAAGAGCTGCTGGGGAAGATTGCGAACGAGAATACGAAAACCCTGATGTCCATGGCGGATGGAAAGGGAGACAAAAAAGTGATTGCCGAGATGCCGACGGGGGCAGAGGCTGAGAGGGGAATCGTGGATGAAAAAGGTGTAGCGGGCGCCACAAGATTTCCGCTAACTCAGGAGCTTTTGCAGTTTGTCTCCACCCGCGGGGGCTCCCTTGCGGAATATGGGGATATATTGAGACAGCTTGCCACGGCGGAGCAGGACGGCGACCTTGCGGGGCAGGCGAAGGCGTTGCAGCAGCTTTTGCAGCAGGGACGGCAGAATGGCGATTTTACGCTGTTAGAAGGGATTCTGGCAGGGAAAACGTCACAGAATGTATTGTCGGAAGGACTCTCGAAACTCTGGACAATCGAGCCGAGAGAGGTGGCAGATGCCGGCAAAGTGGAGGAGTTTTATCAGAGGCTGGATCGACAGCTAAAGGGGATGACCCGTATTTTGGAACAGGCGGGGCAGACGGAGAGCGGTACCTTTAAGGCTGCCACGAATATGAGCCAGAATGTTGATTTCCTGCAGCAGTTGAACCAGGCATACACCTATGTCCAGCTTCCGCTGCGGCTGCAGCATGGGGAGGCTCACGGGGATTTGTATGTCTACACCAATAAGCGTAATCTGGCAGCTAAGGACGGGCAGATCAGCGCGCTTTTGCATTTGGATATGGAGCATTTGGGACCGGTGGATGTCTATGTGGCCATGCAGGCGGAGCGTGTCAATACCAAGTTTTATGTGCAGGATGACGAGATGCTGGATTTTTTGGAGGCACACATGGATCTTCTTACAAGCCGTTTGCAGAAGCGGGGCTATCAATGTGACTTCTCCATGCAGGTAAGGGATGCCAAGAGAAGTACGGGGAGCGGGATCCAGGGACTCATGGCACAGGAGCAGACCGGGCCCCAGTCCATTGCGCAATATGCTTTTGATGTCAGGGCATAGAATAATCTCAAATCTAAGGTGGTGAAACCATGGCGGGCACGGATAAGGATAAGAATAAAGTCAAACAGGCGATCGCGTTGGAGTATAATCCGGAGGAGGATGCACCGAAGGTGATTGCCAGTGGACGCGGTGCGTTGGCGGAGCGTATCATTGAGCGCGCGCAGGAGAGCGACGTGCCAATCCATCGGGATGACAAGCTGGCAGATACCTTGTCCAGATTGGAAATCGGGGATATGATACCGCCGGAACTTTATGAGGTGGTGGCGGAGATATTGATTTTTGTGGATTCCATGGATAAGATTAAGGGCAAGGTACGTCAGTAAAGAATCTGTCGGGAGGGGAAGATTGGAAGCGGATAAGAACAAGCGACAATTGGGAGCGGATAAGGAACAGCTTGCGGCGGAATATCTGACCGCGCAGGGAATGGATATTTTGGAGAGGAATTTCAGGAACAGGCAGGGAGAGATTGACATTATTGGCAGACACGGGAAATATGTAGTGTTTGTGGAGGTGAAATTCCGCTCGGGAACCGATAAGGGGATGGCTGTGGAGGCGGTAGACATCCGCAAGCAGCGCCAGATCTGCAAGGTGGCAGACTATTATCGCATGATACACCATCTGAGGGACAATACGGCAGTGCGGTACGATGTGCTGGCGATACAGGGAGAGGATATTCAGTGGATTCAAAATGCCTTTCCACATATCAATAGAAGATTTTATAGATAGGATAATGGAGAGTGGGTTTATGCAGCAAGTCATTCGTACAAACAGTGCTTTAAATCCAGTGTTGCGGCAGAATGCCATAGGAGATTTGGAATATCTGACATTTCCGTCACTAGAACGGACAGGGATGGTGGGGCATCTTTTTACCACACGGACAGGAGGCGTCAGCCAGGGAATCTACAGCTCTATGAACCTTAGCTTTACAAGGGGTGACGAGGTGACGGCAGTGTCAGAGAATTATCGTCGTATCGGGCAGGTGTTAGGTTGTGCGCCGGAGCGTATGGTGGCATCCCATCAGACCCATACCACCAATATCCGCCTTGTGACGGAGGACGATTGTGGCAAGGGGATTGTGCGGGAGCGGGATTATGAAGATGTGGACGGTTTGATCACGGACACGCCGGGTATATGTCTTGTGACCTATTATGCGGATTGTGTTCCGCTTTATCTGGTGGATCCTGTAAGGCGCGCTATTGGACTGGCGCATTCCGGCTGGCGGGGGACAGTCAATCGCATGGGGGAGTGCATGGTGCGGCAAATGCAGGAGACTTTTGGCAGCAATCCCTCGGATTTGATTGCGGCGATTGGCCCCTCAATCTGTGTGGAATGTTATGAGGTCAGCGAGGATGTGGCTTCACAGTTTGAAGTGCAGTTTCGCGGTATGGAGGTAGTCAGACAGGGCAGGAACCCGGGGAAATATCAGTTGGATCTGTGGCTTGCCAATCAATTGGTTCTCATGCAGGCGGGGGTTTTGGAGGAGCGGATATCGGTGACGGATATTTGCACCTGTCACAATCCGGATTATTTGTTTTCCCATAGGGCAAGTCAGGGTAAGAGGGGGAATCTTGCGGCGTTTTTATATATTCTTAATAAATTTTCAGAGAATGCTTAATTTATTCTTTCATTTTATATGTTAAAATAGAACCAAAGTGAGGGTTAGTTTTATGGCAAATATACTAGTGTGTGATGATGACAAAGAGATTGTGGACGCAATAGAGATTTATCTGAGTCAGGACGGCTACCATATCTACAAGGCGTATGACGGGGAGCAGGCGATTGAACTGTTAAAGAAAGAGGACATTCACCTGTTGATCATGGATATCATGATGCCAAAGCTGGACGGTATCCGGGCTACACTGAAGATTCGGGAGTACAGCAGTATCCCCATTATCATGTTGTCCGCCAAGTCTGAAGATACGGACAAGATTCTGGGGCTCAATATCGGGGCGGACGACTATATCACGAAGCCGTTTAATCCCTTGGAGCTGGTGGCGAGGGTGAAGTCCAATCTGCGCCGCTATACCTCCCTGGGCAGTTTGGACGGCGGGGGAAAGGCTATTTACCAGGTGGGCGGACTGGTGGTGAATGATGAGAATAAGCAGGTGTTCGTGGATGACGAACTGGTGAAGATGACGCCCATAGAGTATAATATTTTGCTGCTTTTGATGAAGAATCAGGGGAGGGTGTTCTCGATTAACCAGATTTATGAGAGCATCTGGAATGAGGATGCCATCGGTGCGGACAATACGGTGGCAGTCCATATTCGTCATATTCGTGAGAAGATAGAGATTAATCCCAAGGAGCCAAGGTATTTGAAGGTGGTCTGGGGCGTTGGTTATAAAATAGACAAGCAATAGGAGCTATTATGGAAAAACATACCTTAAAAAGGTTGATATTAGGGCTTATGCAGCATTTGTTGGCAATGTGCATTATGATTGCGTTGGCGACGATACTGTTCAATTCCTATCTGACAGTGCAGACCATGGACGGACTTACCACCTATGCACTGGCGCCGCTTGACACGGAACCTGTGTTTGAGGACAGTGATTTGTTCAATGATATTTTTCGGACGGCGGTTGCGGATATTACCAGGCTGGTGGTAATCAAGGGGCAGTTGGAGACTGAGGGAGAGTTTAACTCTTCCAAACTGATTGACGTGACAGAGTATGCAGGCCGCAAGGGAACAGGGGGAGACTGCCCTGTCACGGCGGTTTACGAGTTGGAAAATTTGATCAAATGGGGCAGGAACGGCATGGAATATACGAACCGCGCCATGAGTATGTCGGATTTTGTCAATTATTTTGGTCCAGCGTTATCCCCGCATAATTTTGCGCTGAGCGAGGATGGTGAGCTGATATTTATTGGCTTTCGTGATGAGGCGTTTGTCCCGGAGCTAAAGAGATATTACAGCATGAGTGTGATTTCGAGCGGCAATCAGAGCGACGAGGAGACTGACGCAGAGGATATTGAGGCGGTACAGAATGTCATGGCTCTTTACACGGAGGAACAGTTGGAGGATATGGCATTTTCCTATATTCTGCAGGAGGTTTCAGAGAATCTGATAGAGGTCTCCAGGGAAGATGACGGTAGCGTGACGGTTTATTTTCCCATGCTGAACGGTCGTTATGAGACCACGGACAAGGAAAAGCGCATCACTGCCTATGCCGGCAACTGGATTGAGTATATGCAGCTGCAGAGCAATATTGAGGAGGCTGTCAATGGTCTTTACTCAAGCTATGGATTATACCAGAATTGTAACAGTCTGTATCAATCCAAAAGCAATCTAAAGTATGTGGTTCGGGTGGTGACGGATGACGGTGTCATGCGGACTTACACCAATCAGGAGGAGATGGCGGATCTCTCGGACAATTTGATCACAGAGTATTTTGCGGAGTATAGGCGGTATTTTATTTATTATCCGGACAGTCTGGAATTCACGGGAAATGTGAATTTGACAGAGGCGAATATTCATGCATATCTGAGCGAGTATGATTATGCGTATCCCGACAACACGCAAATATGGGTTGGGGTGGACACTTCCTATGCGGTACAGGGGGACGCTTTTTACAGTGCGCATATTTTATTTGAAAATATTGTACCAAATATCACGGGGATCATTGTGACAATCTGTTTCCTATTTGGATTGTGGCTTCTGATTATGGGGCATCTGACTGTGACAGCAGGGGTGGCCTATGATGAGAATGGGAAGCTGTGCCACTATTTAAATAGCTTTGACCATATTTGGACAGAGGTTTTTGTGGGGTTCTTTTTTCTCCTTCGATATGGGGCATCCTATGGCTATCAGTATTTGCTTACGGTGGCGGACAAGGTGTATGAGAATCATGCGCTGAACACCATGGGGGTGTCAGGGGCACAAGTCTATGAATATGGTTCTTTTGCCCTGTATGGTGCTTTGCTTAGTATGTGTCTGTGTATTCTCTGGTACAGTCTGGTGCGGCGCGTGAAGTCCGGAAATCTGTGGAGGGACAGCCTGGTACACTGGATTCTGGTTTCTTTCCGCCGTGCAATCGGCTTTGTACTGACCCATAGAAATTCCGCCGTGAGCACATTGATTCCCTATAATGCTTTTCTGATGATGAATCTGTTTGGGTTTTGGGGATGTATGCGATTGTTGGGACAGAATTGGATAGGGGCGGTAGCACTGGGCGGTTTGTTGGTTGTTGTGGATGGTTTGATGGGGGTGCTTTTGTTCAGGCGCAATGGGGAGTGGCTGGACATTGTGGATGCTATCAGACATATCCGGGACGGCCAGGTGGATTTTAAACTGGATGTGGAGTCATTGCATGGCAGCAACCAGGAGATTGCTGACGCGGTGAATAATATCAGCGAGGGTATCAGCAAGGCTGTGAGTACCAGCATGAAGGATGAGCAGATGAAGACGGACTTGATCACCAATGTCTCTCATGATATTAAAACCCCCCTCACGTCAATTATCAGTTATGTGGATTTGTTAAAAAGGCTTGACATCAAGGAGGAGCCTGCAAAGGGGTATATTGATGTACTTGACAGCAAGTCTCAGCGTTTGAAGCAATTGACGGATGATTTGGTGGAGGCTTCCAAGCTTTCCTCCGGCAATATTGAGCTCAATATGGAGAGATTGAATCTGACAGAACTGCTCAATCAGGTGATCGGGGAGTTGTCTGAGCGTCTGGAGGAGCGGGGGCTTCGGATTTTCTTTGATGGTGGTGACCGGCCTGCTTATATTTATGCGGACAGCCGCAGAATGTGGCGTGTGATGGAGAATCTTTTTAACAATATGTATAAATATGCGCTGGAAAACACGAGAGTCTATATTGATTTGGCTGTGGAGGAGCATGAGAGCGGCAATATCGTGGAAGCTTCCCTGAAAAATATTTCCGAGCGGCAAATGAATATCAAGGCGGCAGATCTGACAGAGCGGTTTATCCGGGGGGATGATGCCAGAAGCACGGAAGGGTCTGGTCTGGGGCTTTATATCACGAAGAATTTGGTTCAGGCACAGAACGGAGAGTTTGATATCAAATTAGATGGGGACTTGTTCAAAGCGGTGATACGTTTTCCGGAAAGTGTGCAGGGCGATGCATAACCTGCACACTTTCGCTTTACGCAATTTTTAAATCTTAGAAATCCATATCGACTTGTTTTCTGTTATTGTATGCCTCCAAAATTCCCTGCATCTTTTCCGTGGTGGCGAGCACGTTGGAAAGAGAGACATCATGATTCATAAAGTCAATGATAGAGGTGATAAACTTGCTCATATCCGCCTCGATAAAATAGGGTCTGGAATAGAGCTCAGGAGGCAGATAGGTCAAATCCGTGGTGACAACCTTATCAAAATCACCCTGTTCATAAGCAGCGTCAAATTTGGACAATCCATCGGTAAACAGACCAAAGGTACAGCAGATAAACACGCGGCGGGCATTCATCTTTTTGAGCTGTCTGGCGGTGTCCAGCATACTTCCGCCGGAAGAAATCATATCGTCAATGATAATGATGTCCTTGCCGTCGATATTGTCTCCCAGAAATTCATGGGCGACAATAGGGTTTTTCCCGTTTTCTATTCTTGAATAATCTCTGCGCTTATAGAACATTCCGGTGTCCACACCCAACACGGTCGCGAAATAAATCGCGCGATCCAACGCGCCCTCGTCAGGGCTGATGACCAGCAAATGATCCTTGTCGATCAGCAGATCGTCCTCTGCGTTCAGGAGAGCCTTGATAAACTGGTAGGGCGGTGTAAAATTGTCAAAGCCGTTCAGCGGCGTGGAGTTGGCGACCCTGGGGTCATGAGCGTCAAATGTGATGAAATTATCCACCCCCATATTGCTCAGTTCCTTTAAGGCATAGGCACAGTCCAAGGATTCGCGTCCGTTTCTCTTATGCTGACGCCCTTCATACAAAAAAGGCATGATCACATTGATACGGTGCGCCTTGCCGGTACAGGCGGCGATGACGCGCTTTAAATCCTGATAATGGTCATCAGGGGACATATGGTTGATGTAGCCGTTCATCTCATAGGTGATGCTGTGATTACACACGTCAACCAACAGGAAGATATCCTTGCCTCGAATGGTCTCGCCAAATTCCGCCTTGGCTTCACCGCTGCCAAAACGGGGAATATGCAGATCTACAAGATAATTATTCTCAATATAACCGTGGAAGGCAGGATCGTTTTTTACTTTATCATTGTGGATACTTTTACGAAAATTCACCATATAGTGATTGATCCGCTGTCCCAGCGTGGCTGCGGAGGGCAGAGCGGCGATTTTTAACGGAGCTACCGGCATTGCGTTTTCGAGTTCAAGTAAATTAGGCATATTTTTCCTCCAGATGTATATGTGACAAGTTGATACCTGACACTTAATTTATAACATTCTGGTAGTGACACGTCAAGAAATTTCTTGTATGATTAATAAGAGAACGATAGTTTGCGAGGAAGATAAGATGAAAAGACAGCATATTGTGAAAGCGATAGCGGAGGGCAGCATTGCCCAGGAGATGGAGATTGTGGCGGGGGATAAACTTCTTGCCATCAATCATACAGAGATAGAGGATATTTTTGACTATCAATTTCTGATTCAGGATAGCTATATTGAAGTGTTGGTGGAGAAGTCTGACGGGGAACAGTGGCTTTTGGAGATTGACAAGGACCCGGACGAGGACTTGGGCATCACCTTTGAAAATGGGCTGATGGACGAGTATAGGCACTGTCAGAATCATTGTATTTTCTGTTTTATAGATCAGATGCCAAAGGGAATGCGGGAGACATTATATTTTAAAGATGATGATTCCAGGCTTTCTTTTTTGCAGGGAAATTATGTGACGCTGACCAATATGTCGGATCATGATATAGACAGAATATGCAGATATCGCCTGTCCCCAATCAACATATCCTTTCAGACAATGAACCCGAAGCTTCGCTGTGAGATGTTGAATAATCGTTTTGCGGGGGAGGCGCTTGGCAAGGTGGACAAGCTGAACGAGGCGGATATCACCATGAACGGGCAGATTGTTCTCTGTAAGGGGGTAAATGACGGGGAGGAGCTTGACTTCAGTATCCGTGAGCTGATGAAATACATTCCCAATCTGGAGAGCGTGTCTGTGGTGCCGGTAGGGCTGTCCAAATACCGGGAGGGGTTGTATCCGCTGGAGCCATTTACCAGGGAGGATGCGAGGAAAGTGTTGGACACCATACATTCTTATCAAAGGGATTGTTATGAGAAGTATGGCATTCATTTTATCCATGCCAGTGATGAATGGTACATTCTTGCGGGGGAGGAGCTGCCGGCGGAGGAGTGTTATGATGGGTATCCACAGTTGGAGAATGGCGTGGGGATGTTGCGACTTCTTCTGGATGAGTTTCATGAAGCGTTGGATGGAATCGGACAGGACAAGAATGAGGTGGCAAAGTTGCCCGGGCATTCCAGGCAGGTGGTGCTCTCCATGGCGACAGGGAAGCTGGCTTATCCCTATATCCGACAGATGTGTCAGGAAATGGTGGGGCGGTATCCGTGGATGGACTTGCGGGTATATGACATTCAAAATGATTTCTTCGGAGAAATGATCACCGTGTCCGGTTTGCTCACGGGGCAGGATATCCAGGCACAGCTTCAGGGGAAAATGCTTGGGGCAGGGCTGCTCTTGCCCCAGAATATGCTCCGAAGCGGTGAGATGGTCTTTCTGGATGATGTGACGGTGGCAGATTTGGAAGAAACTTTACAAGTTCCGATTTATATTGTAAAATCAAATGGAAATGATTTTGTGGAGACGGTTTTCAGGGCCGCACAGGCGGCAAGATAATGGTCATGGCGAAAAAAGCCATGGTGGAGGGAATGACCATGACAGAGAGAACGATCAAGCCGATTGTTGCGGTGGTGGGTCGCCCCAATGTGGGCAAATCCACTTTATTTAACGCGCTGGCGGGTGAAAATATATCAATTGTCAAGGATACCCCTGGTATCACAAGAGACAGAATTTATGCGGATGTGAGCTGGCTGGATAAGAACTTCACACTGATTGATACCGGCGGTATTGAGCCGGATTCCAGGGATGTGATTTTGTCACAGATGCGGGAGCAGGCACAGATTGCCATGGAAACCGCGGATGTCATCATTTTCCTGGTGGATGTCAGACAGGGGCTGCAGGACGCGGATTCGAAGGTGGCGGATATGCTGCGCCGTTCCCACAAGCCGATTGTGCTGGTGGTGAACAAGGTGGATAACTTCGAGAAATTCATGGCGGATGTCTATGAATTCTATAATTTGGGCATTGGTGAACCCCATCCCATATCGGCGGCAAACCGCATGGGATTAGGTGATATGTTGGAAGAAGTGGTGTCCTATTTCAAGGAGAGCGCCGCAGAGGAAGAGGAGGATGAGCGCCCCAGGGTAGCCATCGTGGGAAAGCCCAATGTGGGCAAATCTTCTCTGATCAACAAACTCCTGGGTGAGGACAGGCTGATTGTCTCGGATATCGCGGGAACCACGAGGGACGCGGTGGATACGGAGATTACCTACAATGACAAGGAATACGTGTTTATAGATACCGCGGGTTTGCGCCGCAAGAACAAGATTAAAGAAGAATTGGAGCGGTACATGATCATCCGCACGGTGAGTGCCGTGGAGAGAGCGGAAATCGTGGTGCTTGTGATTGACGCCGTGGAGGGGGTCACGGAGCAGGACGCCAAGATTGCCGGAATTGCCCACGACAGAGGTAAGGCGGTGATTATTGCCGTAAATAAATGGGATGCGCTGGAGAAGGATGACAAGACAATTTACCGCTTTACGGAGAAGGTGCGCAACACCTTGTCCTATATGCCCTATGCGGAAATTATATTTGTGTCTGCCAAGACGGGACAGCGTCTGCCCAAACTTTTTGAGACCATAGATATGGTCAGCGAGAATCATGCCATGCGTGTGTCAACGGGCGTGTTGAATGAAATCATGGCGGAGGCGGTGGCGATGCAGCAGCCCCCGTCCGACAAGGGGAAACGATTGCGCCTTTACTATATCACGCAGGTCTCCGTGAAACCGCCGACTTTTGTGATTTTTGTGAATGACAAGGATTTGATGCATTTTTCTTATACCAGATACATTGAGAATCAGATTCGGAATACCTTTGGGTTTATGGGAACACCTCTGCGTTTTATCATCAGGGAGCGCAAGGAGAGCAAATAGTATAGGAGCAAGGAGTGGGTTAGCATGGAGCGAGTGATATGTTTGGCAATCGGCTATGTGTTTGGATTGTTCCAGACGGCATATTTTTATGGAAAGGCGCATGGGATTGACATTCGTGAGCATGGAAGCGGCAACGCGGGCACGACCAACGCCCTGCGGGTGCTGGGAAAGAAAGCGGGGGCCATCGTCCTTCTGGGGGACTGCGCAAAGTGTATTCTGGCTGTGTGTGTCACTCGGCTGATTTTTGGGGTCAGCCATCCAGACACCATCTATCTGCTGTGTGTCTATGCGGCGGCAGGGGCTATTTTGGGGCATAATTTTCCTTTCTATATGGGCTTTAAGGGAGGAAAAGGCATTGCTGCCACAGCGGGGTTGATTCTCTCGCTGCATCCCTATTTTATTCCCATGGGTGTGATCGTGTTCTTTGGCATCTTTTTTACCACACACTATGTGTCGCTGGGGTCGCTGTTGGTATATGTGGGTTTTATGATTGAGATGGTGATTTGCGGACAGCTTGGCGTGTTTGCCGGGGCGAGCCAGGCGACGTTATATGAAATGTATGTGGTATCATTTTGTCTGGCGGCTATGGCGTTCTGGAAACATCGTGAGAATATAAAACATTTGATTCACGGCGAGGAAAGAAAGACCTACCTCACCAAGAAAAACAAACTGGATGTGGAGCATAATGAATAAAGGAGGAATTGAGGGAGCATGGCAAAGATAAGTATTTTAGGGGGCGGAAGCTGGGGCATTGCCCTCGCTGTATTGTTACATAAGAACGGGCATGAGATCACGGTGTGGTCTGCTGTGGAGCCAGAGTATGAAATGCTCAAAGAAAATCATGAGCACAAGATGCTCCCCGGTGTCAAGCTTGCGGAGGATATGACATTTACCATGGATGAGGCGGAGGCGGTCAAAGACAGGGATTTGTTGGTTATGGCCGTGGCGAGTTCTTATACAAGGGCGACGGCGGCGCGCTTTCGCGATGTTGTGGCACCCGGGCAAAAAATCGTGAATGTGGCAAAGGGGATTGAGGAGCACACGGTGATGACTCTCTCCGAGATTATCGAGCAGGAGATTCCACAGGCTGACGTGGCAGTGCTGTCGGGCCCTTCCCATGCGGAGGAAGTGGGCAGAGGACTTCCGACCTCCGTGGTGGTGGGAGCGAAGAGCAGAGCTACCGCTGAATATATCCAGAATTTATTTATGAGCGAGGTGTTTCGCGTGTATACCAGTCCCGATGTGCTGGGGATAGAGCTGGGAGGCGCCTTAAAGAATGTGGTTGCACTTGCTGCGGGCATTGCGGATGGCTTGGGCTATGGTGACAACACCAAGGCTGCGTTGATTACCAGGGGCATCACGGAGATTGCCCGACTTGGCACTGCCATGGGCGGCAGATTCGAGACCTTCTGCGGACTCACCGGTATCGGGGATTTGATTGTGACTTGTGCGTCTATGCATTCCAGAAACCGCCGCGCGGGTATCCTGATCGGGCAGGGTAAGACTATGCAGGAGGCAATGGACGAGGTACAGATGGTGGTGGAGGGTGTGTATTCCGCCAAGGCCGCCATGGAGCTCGCAAGAAAATATGACGTGCAGCTCCCCATTATCGAGCAGGTGAATGAGGTGCTGTTTGAGGGTAAGAGCGCAGCTGTGGCTGTGAAAGAGTTGATGCTGCGGGATAAAAAGATAGAGATTGAGGATGATTTGTGGCAGAATCAAATATAATGTTAATATATTTTATGAGAAAGGTTGTGAGGGGTTATGAAAAAGTTAAATAATCAGGGATTTTCTCTTGTGGAGCTGATTATCGTGATTGCAATTTTGGCGGTGCTGATGGGGATTCTTGCGCCACAGCTCGTGAAATATGTGGAGCAGTCACGCAGACAGAGGGATGAATCCGCACTGGACGAGATTAAAAATTCGACACAGTTGGCACTGAGTGAGGAGGAAGTATATAGCGATCCACTGACAGACGGCGCCAGTGTGGTGATCTCCGACGGCGCAATGGTAACCTCCACCTCGCCTTCCCTTCAGAATGAGATACAAAAGACCGTGACGGAGAAGATTTCCTTTAGCTCGAAATATTATCAGGAGCGGGGCGGTGAATCCATCACGGTGACTTATGTGGTTCCCTTTGAGACGTATGTACTTGACCCCTCTTGGGATTAGAACCCCTTATTGTATGGCATCCACAATCTCAGCAGTGGTCTTAGGCTTGTTCATGGAATAGATATGGATGCCATCCACACCGATTTGCTTCAAGTCCAGAATCTGACGTATGCAGTAATCGATTCCTGCCTTGTGCATATCTCCCGCATCATCGCCGTATTTGGCGATAATGTCAGCCAATGCCTTGGGAACACTGGAGCCTGAGAGGGAGATGGTGGTGCCAATCTGATTTACCGTAGTGATGGGCATGATTCCCGCATGGATGGGCAGAGTAATCCCTTTTTGCAGCGCGCGGTCACGGAAGGTATAGAAGAAGTCGTTGTCAAAAAACATCTGTGTGATAAAAAATTCCGCACCGGCGTCCTGTTTGCGCTTCAAATACTGTAAATCAGCCTCCAAACTGAAGGATTCCGGATGCTTCTCCGGATAGCAGGCTCCGGCAATCTGTAAATCCGTATGTTCTTTCAGGAAGGCGATCATGTCACAGGCATGGGCGAAGTCTCTGGACTCGTACTGTTCGTCGGTCATATCTTTGGGGCGATCCCCACGCAATGCCAACACCTTTGAGATATTAGCTTCCTTCATCGCTTCATAGTTCTTGAGCAAATCCTCTTTCTTGCTGCCGACACAGGTCATGTGGGCGAGGGCGGGGATGTGCAGGTCGTTCTGTATGTAGGAGGCGATATCGATGGTTTTCTTGGAGCGGCTGCCGCCCGCGCCATAAGTCACACTGATGAAGGCGGGATTCAGCGCGCTGAGCTTATTCAGAACCTCTTTGGCGGAGTCGAATTCATCATCTTTCTTTGGGGGAAAAACCTCGAAGGAGAGCGTCTGGTGGTAATGAGTGGTGTTTGGCATATGCTTGTACCTCGTCTTTGTTATTTGCCTCATTTTATCATCCTGTATCTGATTTTTCAAGTATTGCAAAAACCCACAATCACATAAATTAAAAAAGAGTGCAAAATATGGACAAATCATGTATAATGAAAGGTAATATTTGGTTTTGTTGAAAGGCGGAAAATTATGGGCATCATAGCACTCACAGGAAAAGGCGGTGTGGGAAAGACTTCTCTGGCGGCGGTGATTGTCAAGCTGTTGGTGGAGGCATATCCGGACAAGAAAATACTTGCCATTGACGCAGACCCGGCGGTGGGACTTGCCACGGCGCTGGGGGTTGAGGTCTCCATGACGATTGACGATATCCGCAAGACGGTGATTTCCACCGTGGAGAACGGGGACACCAAGTCGGTGGCGGAGCTTCTGGGGGAGGCAAAATACATGATCACGGACGCCATGGCAGAGAAGAACGGTTTTGCTTTTATTGCTATCGGGAGACCGGAGGGAGCGGGATGCTATTGTAAGATCAATTCTTATCTGAAAGAGGTGATCCGGATGGTGTCCGACAGCTTTGATTATGTGGTGATTGACGGGGAAGCAGGCATAGAGCAGGTGAACCGGCGGGTGATGGAGAAGGTGACGCATCTTTTGCTGGTGACGGACACCAGCAAGAAGGGGACTCAAGTCGTTCAAACCATATATCGGGTGGCAGAGGAGCTTGTGATGTATGAGAAAGCAGGGGTGATTGTCAATCGTGTGACGGATGAGTCTGTGAAGGATTACATCGACATGGGGGAACTGCCTGTCCTTAGCTTTATTCCGGCGGACAGTAATCTCACCGCCTTTGACCTGACGGGCAGGGATGTGTTTGACATACCGGGAAATTCTCCGATTGTGGAGGGAGCCAGGCAGGCACTTAAGGAGATCGGGGTCATTTAAGGGGAATTGGTTCCACTCAAAATGACAATACAGATACAGGAACAGGAGCGAACGTGAAGGATTTAAAGCATTTATATTACTTAGAAAAATTACTGCAGGAGGCTAATAATGAGCTGGTGCGGGAGGCGTCGGCGGAAGGACGGATCGCCATAGGGGGCGTGTGCGCCCAGATTCCGGAACCGCTGTTGAATCTGCCCGGTTGTTTTCAGGTGCGTCTGCGGGCGCCCAGAACAGGCTCCGTGGAGATGGGGACTTATTATATGTCCAGTCTTTTATGTGAGTGCTGTCGGGCAATTTTGGAGCGGGCATTGGAGGGCGGTTATCAGTTCTTGGACTGTATCGTCGCGCCGGACGCCTGTGCTCAGATGAACCGCTGTGTGGAGAATATTGAGCATTTGAAGCTCTGTGAGAAGGACAAATTCTTTGTGACCTATGCGGATGTGCCTATGAAGTCCACAGGCACCGCTTTGAAGCATTATGTGAAACAGATGCAGGTGCATGTGCTGGAACCCCTGCGGGAACATTATGACATTGATGTCAGTGATGCAGCCATACGCAAGGCGGTGGCGCTTCAGAACGAGGTAAGCCGTCTGATCATGGAAATCGGCGAATATCGGAAGGAGGCGAACCCCCGCATTACGGGTTATGAGTTTGCTGTGCTGTGCCTGTCCACTTATTGCTGTCCCCAGGATAAGCTGTTAGAGATCTTGCGGGAGACGGCGGAGGAGTTGAAGTCAAGGGAGCCGGATAGGAAGCCTGCGTTTCGGGTGCGGGTGGTTCTGGCGGGTTCCGAGATAGACGACCCGGAGCTGATACGGCTGATGGAGGAGGCGGGAGCGCTGGTGGTGGCTGACAGATATTGTCTGGGTTCCTTTCCCAATAGGGGCGAAATCCTGTTGACGGACGAGGAGGACGCACTGACACAGGTCTGTCGGACGTATATTCAGTGGGGGCAGTGTCCCCGTTTTATGAACACGGAGAAGCTTGTGGAGCGTCAGACTTACATAGAACGTCTGGTGAAGGAGTACCAGGCAGATGGAATCATATTGCAGCAGTTAAAATTCTGTGACTATTGGGGCTATGAGCGGGCGCATATGACCCATGTGATGCGGGAGGACTATGGAATTCCCGTACTGTCCGTGGACAGACCTTATGTGGCGGGCAACTCAGGGCAGCTCCGTACCAGAGTGCAAGCGTTTGTGGAGAGTATTGAGATCAAGAAATTAGCGGCAGGAGACAGAAAGCATGGGTAAGCAAATGGGAAGCGAGCCACTGGGCTGGTTTTACAGCGGCAAGAAGGCAAAGAAGCGCCGGGAGTGGCGCGGTTTTAAGGATACCTGGTACGATTACACCAGATGGCTCTACATATGGAAAACGCTGATTTGCTTTATGATAAAGCCTAACAATCTGCGGGGTTTTTTCCGCTATCGCTGGATGTTAAATTATCTGGCGGTGCCGGATTTCTTTGACAGGCACACGGAGGGGATGCGGGGGACGCAGTTGCGTATCGCCCACACGGGATTGGAATTGATCGTGGTGGATGTGTGCGAGATGCTTAGAAAGATTTTCCGCGCCGACCCGCGCATCGGGAATGACCGGAAGCTTAACAGCAAGATTGTCTTGTTTGATGAAAATATGATGAGCACCCTGATGGCGGGATTCCCGAACCTGATCTGGCTGTCGGCGGAGGTGCCGTCGGTGTATTCCAGTTCCATGATGAATCAGGAGGGCGTGACCCATTACATCGAAAAGACCACAGAGTACGGCGTGCCGGGAGATGTGTGCCCCATGCCCGCGGCGGAGCTTGGGGTGGCGCTGGCGGAGGATTTTCCTCTGATTGGAAAATGTGCAGTGCAGTGTAACACCACCTGCGACGGGAGCCTGATGGGGAATGGTATCGAGGCGGAGAGTTTTAAGATTCCCACGTTCCAGCTTGCGGTGCCCATCCGACACACGCAGGAGAGTGTGCAGGAGTACGGGGCGGACGAGCTGCGAGACTGTATTGCCTTTATCGAGGAGCAGACGGGGGAGAAGTTTGACTGGGACAATTTCTTCCGCTGTATGGAGCGCTTTAACCAAGAGACGGAGCAGATGTTGGAGTGGTTCGAGATCTCCAAGACGGATTACCCGCAGGTGATCGGTGTGAGTCTGGCGCTGTACCGTTATGGAGTTTATCAGGCAGCAGGCGGGCGCAATCCGGAATTTTTGAATAGAGACAGGAAGATTACAGAGCTTGCCATGAAAGCTTATCAGAACAAAGAACTGACGATTCCACAGCCCCGCCACAGGTGTATCACATGGGGCGTGCAGGCGGCTTATTACACCGCGTTTCCCATTTGGCTGCAAAACTGCTGGGGCATCGTGCCCATCACGGATATGCTAAGCCTCGTGTCCACCCAGATGGTCAACACCGAGGATCAGAATCAGGCAATGTTGGATTTGGCTTATTTATACGAAAATATGATCATGCGCAACCGCTCCAACGGCGGGTACGAGATGGGCGTGGAGGCGCTCTGGCGATACTGTGAGATGTTCCGCGTGGATATGGTGATCATGTATGCCCATATGGGTTGCAAGGCGATGAATGGATATCACGGGCTGTTCGAGGAGGAGGCGAGGAAGCGGGGGATTCATTTTATCTGGGTCAACCACAATCTGATGAAGCCCGACGATGCCAGCAGAAAGGATATGCGCACAGAGGTGAACCGGTATATGCGCACAGTGCTCAGAGAGGAGCCGTTAGACCCCAGTCTGGAGGATTTTGAGGACGGGAAGGCATTTTAAATCAGGGGAGAGATGTAGAAGTGGGAGGCAGTGAAGGTGTATTTTAAAGATTTGACAAAGTATGAGTATCATGGGGATCTGGAAGATTCTTTAAATATTGGTTGGTTGGAAAATGGGCATTTATTTAATCAGGGGAGTGTGTCAGAGAAATTTATGGACAAGCTTTGGGGGTATTTACGTTATCCTGTACGGATCTTTAGAGGATTCCATACTTGCGATTTATGTGAAAAACCTAATACAGGCGTACCGGTTGTTGAATATAAGGGGCAAAAACGGAAAGTTGGATATTATGAGATGCGTGTCTGGGGAAAAGATGGAAACGTGTATGCGGCGCCTAGTTTGATTTTTCATTATATTTTACAGCATGGATATCAACCGCCGCAGGAATTTATTGATGCAGTTATGGATTCGGAAAATCCGGATTCTGACGAATATTATCAAAAAGTCCTGGCATATTCAAAGGGCGAAGATTTCTGGCTTGCGCAGGATCGCACATGCATTTAAAATATTAAAATAAAATGGAGGGCTTAATTATGAGTAACATGAGTGAAATGGCAAAGAGTATGGTGGAGCAGTTAAAATATCCCTGCAAGGTATTTGCGGCAAAGACACCGTATAATGAGATTATGAATGCGTATCAGGAAGCACTGGAAAGGGGAAAGAAGGAAGGCTTTACACCTGTACTTGTTCCGGTGGATGATGTGTTGGAGGAGTTTTTTGGAATATTGGATGATGACGGGTATTCCATTGAAGAGACGCTGCGGGCGGAGAAGAGAACCGGCAAAGAAATCCTTGATGAGAGGTTTGAGGAATATTCGGGTCAGAATGAAGAAGATTTTGACATGGATATGGACGAATTTATTGGGGAGTATGATGACGAGCCGGATGTGATGTCAGAGTATAGTTCCTTGTTCCATTATTCCACAGGGGAAGTATTGGAGACGATTCTTGTGGAAGTGCCCACGACAAAGCCTTGGGAAGTGGTGGTGTATGTGCCCTTTGGCGGGTGGAACGAATGTCCGCCGCCGGAAGAAATGATGGCGATCTGTAAGTATTGGTATGAAGAGTATGGCGCTGTTCCGGTGACCATCACCCATGATGTTTTGGAAATGTCCGTTCCGGCGCCTGTCGGGCAGGAGAAGGCGTTGGAGGTCGCAAAAGAGCATTATGCATTTACCCCTGACAGGGTAGATCAGGGTACAAGGACAGGAACGCTCAGCGAGGTTGCGGCAAGTGTTGCGGTTTCCGACGTGTGGTTCTTCTGGTGGGATTAAAGGGATACAAAGTGACAGAGAAGGGGAAATGGCAAATGCGATATTTTGGAGGCTGTGATTCAGGAAGTACTTATACAAAATGTGTGATCTTGGATGAGAACGGTAAAATTGCCGCGGCGGTGACGCAAAAGAGTCGCATCAATCCGGTGTTGAGCGCCCAGGACGCGTTGGCTGCGGCGGTGTCACAGGTGGAGGAGCTCCACAGTGCGGAGGATTTGACTTATCTGGTGGGAACCGGCTATGGGCGGAACAAGGTACCCTTTGCCCAAGAGAATATTTCTGAGATTAGCTGTCATGCTATGGGAGTGCACGTGGTGAATCCTCAGGTGAAAGCGATTATCGATATCGGCGGGCAGGATGTGAAAGGAATCGCTATCGACACGGATGGGACGGTGTTGAACTTTGCCATGAATGACAAATGCGCAGCGGGAACGGGACGTTTTTTTGAGACCATGGCCAATGCCTTTGAGATGTCGTTAGAGGAGTTCTCCAAGCTCTCACTAAAAGCCAAGAACGTGATTCCCATCACGTCACAGTGTACGGTGTTTGCGGAGAGCGAGGTAATTTCCCTGGTGGGGGACGGACAGCCCATGGAGGAGATTGCGGCGGGGATACAGACTTCCGTTGCAAAGAGGTGTTTTGTCATGGCGAAAAAGGCCGGTGCCACGGACAGTCTGGCGTTGACCGGGGGTTGTGCCAAGAATGCCGGGTTGAAGCAGGCGATTGAGCGGGTGTTGAAGCTAAAAGTGATAGAGCTTGACGTTGATCCCCAGCTGATGGGAGCGTTGGGGGCTGCGGAATACGCCAGACAGAAAGGCGGCGGGACGGTATGATAATCTTAAAGATACTTCTCATCATTGGGATTGTGTTTGCGGCTCTGTTTGTCCTGAGTCTGATCATCTATTTTTTCAATCTGGACATGAAGGCGGCGGCAGCGATTATGCCTCTGTTTTCCAAGCATTATGACCGCGTGGACAGGAAAAAGAAGAGGCAAAACGACGGCGGGAAGAAAGGCAGAGTGCATGGGGAAGGAATTGGATGATGGTGAATATGGCGCATTGCGAATGTATGAAGAGTTCATAGCAGAATACCATCAACTGCTGGAAGGTCTGGAGGCGCACCGTGTCACCAAGGATGTGGGAGCGGAGTGTTTTGCGTGGGACTCCATAGAGGGGCAGCTTCTCTTGAAGGGGGATTCCGTCATAGAGTTGGGTGGCGGCAATCTGCCTGCGGTGAGTGGTGTGTTATATTATGTCGGTTTAGAGCCGGCGGGAAATGCTGCCAAGAGGGTCACGCTATACGGTTCGGATTTACCCATGTTAAAGGGCGATGTACCCTATGCCAGAGTGTCTCTGGTGGGTGTTAGGAAGGAATTTACTACGGAAGAATATAAGCTGTACAATCTGCTCCGAAGCATTGAGTATATCAGGTATCATGTGAATCCCAGAGGGTATATGCCGAGGATTTCCACGGTGCAGGGCAGAGAACAAGTCAGGGTGTCGAAGGATGCCTTGGACAGCGGGCTTGATTTCTATAAGGCGGGCAGACTTTATGAGGAAGCGTATCTGAAACATCCGGCGGTGCAGTCGGTGGAGACGGTTTTCATCACTTTGCAGGATTTTGACTATAGGGCGATGCAGAAGGTGTTTGACAGGGCGGAGAGCGTTACCATGTCATTGGATCATCCTCTAAATAATTTGAAGATGGACTGCAATAGCTGTAATCTGAAACCGGTCTGTGATGAGGTGGATGCGTTGTGCGGGGACTTGCTTTTATCGGATAAATAGTGTACCATGTAGTAAGGTGCGAGTTTGGGAAAGGATTGGTAAGAACATGGGAAATCAGGAATTTCAGGGAACACAGGAATATGTGGCAAGCGAGGAGTTGATGGCAAGCGTCAATATTGCCATGGCGCTGCAAAAGCCCCTGCTCATCAAGGGGGAGCCAGGTACGGGCAAGACCATGCTGGCTGAGGCGGTGGCGAAGGCGCTTGGCAAGCGGTTGATCATCTGGAATATCAAGTCCACCACCAAGGCACAGGAGGGCTTGTATGTCTATGACACGATTCAGCGTCTCTACGACGGTCAGTTTGGAGAGGAGGGCGTGGATGACATTGCCCGCTATATCAAGCTGGGGAAGCTGGGAGAGGCATTTGACAGTGACGAGCAGGTGGTGCTTTTGATTGACGAGATTGACAAGGCGGATTTGGAGTTCCCCAATGATTTGCTCTGGGAGCTTGACCAGATGGAGTTTTATATCAACGAGACAAAGCGCACGGTGAAGGCGAAGCACCGTCCCATCGTCATCATCACCTCCAACGCGGAGAAGGAGCTGCCTGACGCATTCCTGCGCCGCTGCATTTTTCATTATATTGATTTCCCCGATAAGGAGCTGATGGCGGAGATTGTGAAGGTGCATTTCCCCGATGTGGAGGAGCATCTGCTGGCACAGGCTATGGAGGTGTTCTATGATATCCGGGGACTTCGGGATATCCGCAAGAAACCCAGCACCTCGGAGCTCATTGACTGGGTGAATGCCTTGCAGATTGGCGGCATTCCCACGGAGACCATCAAGTCCGCTCTTCCATTTATCGGTGTGGTGGTGAAGAAGGACGAGGATATGGAGCTGGTGAAGCATTCCGGGATGTAGGGGAGTGTGTCTTCCATTTGGAGTTTGAAAGAAAACTTGAAAATATTAGGATCTATAAGGTAGAGGGTTTTGTAAGAAATTTGTAAGAAAACCCTCTATTAATTTGTAAAAATGCAAGAGTATTCTAATATCAGCCTTAGGAAACAGTTTTATAGGCGATATCATGGAGGAAAGTATGAGCGAGTGTATATTGGTCGTGGATGATGACAGGGAGATCGTGAAAGCTATCAGTATTTTGCTGGAGGGAGAGGGATATGAGGTGCTGAAAGCCTATGATGGGCTGCAGGCGCTGGACATTCTCGCCTCCCGCCAGGTCAGGCTGGTACTCATTGACGTGATGATGCCAAAGCTGGACGGGCTGTCGGCTCTGATGCGAATCAGGGAAAAGCAGAATATTCCGGTGATCGTCCTCAGCGCCAAGAGCGAGGAAACCGACAAGGTATTGGGATTGTCCATGGGGGCGGATGATTATGTGTCCAAACCCTATAATCCTCAGGAGCTGGCAGCCCGGGTAAAAAGCCAGCTGCGCAGATATACCTGTCTGGGGGACGTCCATGCAGGGAGCAGAATCGGTGAGATCAGGAATGGTAGACTGCTTTATCGCACGGACGAAAAGATGCTCTACGCGGACGGCGAGCCGGTAAAGCTGACTGCCAAGGAGACCGGTATTATAGAACTGCTCATGCGTAATCCCGGTCGGGTATTTCCCGCGGAGGAGATCTACCGCCGTGTGTGGGATGAGGATGCCTTTGCATCAGAAAATACTGTGATGGTGCATATCAGGCGCATCCGTGAGAAGCTGGAACTGAATCCAAAAGAGCCAGAATATTTAAAGGTGGTGTGGGGAATTGGATACAAAATGGAAAAGCATTAAAATGGCATTGAGTTTTCTTATTTTTTTTGTGGGAGTGAGCCTGACACTGTATCATATGTCGGGACTGCTGCGGTGTATTCCGGACGGAATATCTTCCTGGACATCAGGGAAACTGCTGGAGGATGATTATCAGCAGAGCTGGGAATTTCAAAATTATATGACGAATCGTCTGGAGAGTTTCCTCTCTATAGCGATCAACGGTTATCCTGCGGGCTGGGATTATTATGGCTGGAATGAAACCAGTGTGGTAAGCGAAGCCGTTGCGCAGGGGGGGAGCGACTGGAGTTTTGTGGGGAATCCTGAACTCTGGCGGGAATATGGCGGAACTGTTGAGGAATATGAGGAATACGAGGAAGCGATGGAGGAATTGTATAACTCGGGGTATTGGGATGAATACGGCGGCTGGTATGGTTATAATGACCAGTTTCAGGCGGCGCCACGTGAGCAGCTTACGGAGGAGCAACTCGCCCAGAAAAGGGAAAAGCTGACCCGGATGTATTTTGCCAACATAGAGGAGGACAAGAACCTAATTTATAGCATTTATTATGACAGGAAGCTTTTGTACTCCAACTCTGACCTGCTGGTGGCGGACGGTAGTATGCAGACTTCGGAGGGCTATAATTTCCTGATGTATTTTGACGGGGAGAAGGTCAGAATCTCCAAGGATGGGAAAGAAATTGATATTTATGGGGATGGCTATTACCAGAATGAAAATAATGACTGGTATGTCCCCGGATATCGCAATTTTCCTGTAAATGACGAAATGAAAAAGACTGTAATCTGCATGGCGGCAGCCAAAGAGCCGGTGCTGTACACCACAGGGATTGACAAGAGTGGCGGATATCAGCAGCAGAATAATTCTCTCTACTGGATGCAGTATAATAATATGCGGGATCGGAAAATGTTACGCCGTAATTTTATCGGGCTTGTGATAGGCGTGGCACTGTTGTTTTTCTCCTGTTTCTGCAGGAAGAAACGGCGTGAAGCGTTGGAAAAAATCGCATTTATCCAGGGAAAAATATGGGTGGAATGTAAAGGATTGCTTTTGTTTCTCCTGTTCCTTTTATTGTATGCGGAAATGAGAAAGTATTATCCTTATGGAGGTTATGGTAGTTTATGGTGGGAACTTGTTCATGGCTATGATGTGAGCGTGACAGAAGTAGTTGGGACATACGGTGGCGCACTGTTGTCCCCGCTGTGGTATATGCCTCTTTTCTGGGTAGAATCGTTCTGGGCAGTTTATTTGATCGTGAATGACCTGAAACATAACAAAAAAGTCTGGCGGCAGGGGCTGATCGCCAAGTGCTGTGACGCATATTCCGCCAGAGAACTAAAGCTCCCTTTTGCCCGCAGAATGATCCGGCGGAACGCAATTCTGTTCACAGTCATTGTTGTCTGCGGGATACTGATGATGGCAGGGACATTGGGGATTGTGAAAGAATATAGGCTGTGGACGTATAATAATGTCTGGAAAATCTTTGTGTTATACCTTTTCGTGACCTTATGCCTTTTGGTGGCGGCGTACCTTACCGGAATAAAGAATATCAAGGCGGCAAGGGATGTGGATGCGTTATCGGACCGTATTCATGAGATTTGTAATGGCAATTATAGTGACAACGCCGGCACACAGTATACGGGGCATGACCTGGGCGCTACCATGACTCAGCTTGAGAATATCCGTCAGGGTATGGCAAGTGCAGTGGACGAACAGATGAGGAGCGAGCGCATGAAAGTGGAGTTGATCGCCAATGTATCCCATGACATTAAGACGCCCCTCACATCTATTATCAGTTATGTTCAGTTTTTGAAAGAAGAGGAAGGTCTGCCGGAGCATGTGAAGGATTATGTGAAAATTCTGGATGAAAAATCCCAGAGACTGAAAAATATGGTGCAGGATGTGTTTGCGGTGAGCAAGGCGGCCTCAGGGGAGCTTCCCATGAATATGGAAAAACTGGACTTCGGAAAATTGCTGCGTCAGACGATGGCAGATATGGATGAGGAAATACAAAGCAGCAGGGTATCTTTCCGCACGGAACTGCCGGAGGAACCGGTGATGATCATGGCTGACGGGCAGAGAATGTACCGCGTATTTCAGAATTTGTTCCAGAATGCCCTGAAATATTCCTTAGATGGCTCCAGAGTGTATGTGACTCTGAAAACAGACGGGAAGCTGGCAGTGGCAAGCGTGAAGAATACTTCTCATATGGAACTGGATGAGGATAAGAATTTTACGGAACGCTTTGTCAGGGGTGATAAGAGCCGCACAGATGGCGGAAGCGGTCTGGGCCTGTCTATCGCCCAGAGCTTTACGGAGGCCTGCGGAGGGCAGTTTGGGTTGGAGTTTAATGCGGATCTTTTTATTGTAAGTATTTCCTTCGAGATCGTGGAAGATGCTTAAAAATCGGTTGATAAAATATAGGGGCTTTGGTAGAATATAAATACCAATAATTTCAGGAGACAGGGATGATTCCCGACACGGAGAAGGTATGTTTGTAAATTTTTTTGAAAGCTTACGGGAAAAGGGACTGCATGTGACACTGGGGGAGTTTTTGACTTTGCAGGAGGCTCTGGACAAAGGGCTCTGCGGAAGCTCTCTGACGCAATTATATTATGTGGCGCGCATGATTCTGGTGAAAAGCGAGACGGATTTCGACAAATTTGACATGGCTTTCGAGGAGTGCTTCAAGGCGGCGCAGCACGAGACGGAAGTGGGGGCGGAGATGCTTCGCTGGCTGGATAAATCCGATATGTTGGAGCTTGCCCACGAGGAGGCGAGGAGCCATCTGAATCAGGTGGAGGATATTCAGGTGGACAAGGAGGACGTGGAGGAGACTTTTAAGCAGCGTCTGAAGGATCAGAACGAGGAGCACAACGGCGGAAGCTTTTGGATTGGTACCATGGGAAAGACTTCCTTTGGCAATATGGGCGGCAACGTGGGCGGCGTCCGTGTGGGCGGCAAGACCGGCTACCAGTCTGCTTTTGCGGTGGTGGGCGCCCGTAAGTACAGGGATTTCAGGGATGACAAGGTTCTGGACAACAGGCAGTTCCAGCTTGCCTTCCGGAAGTTGCGTCAGTTTTCTTCCAGGCTGGATATTCCGGAGTCGGAGCTTGATATTGACGGCACAGTGGACAAGACCTGCAACAATGGCGGATGTCTTCAGATTGTCATGAAGAAGCCCCGCAAGAATGCGGTGAAGCTTTTGCTGCTCATGGATTCCGGCGGCACCATGATTCCTTTTAGCAGTCTGCTCAATGATTTGTTTCAGGCGGTACACAAGTCCAATCATTACAAGGATGTAAAGACGTATTATTTTCATAACTGTATTTATTCCAAGCTTTATAAGACCCCTGAGTGCGAGAACGGGGACTGGGTGGACACGGAATGGCTGTTTCGCAATGTGGACAGCGACTACAAGGTGATCATTGTGGGGGATGCTGCCATGGCACCAGAGGAGCTTTATTCTGACACAGGCAATTACCGTGGGCCAAACGGCGGGCTTTCAGGCTACGAGTGGCTTAAGCTGGTGAAACGTCATTACAAGAAAGTGGTCTGGCTCAATCCCAAGATGGCGCCGGGACACGCGCCTTGGAGGGAGGCGGAGACGGCTGTGAAGGAGCTGTTTCCCATGTTCAAGCTCACCGTGGACGGGCTGAATCAGGCGATGGTGAAGCTGATGGTGAACAAGTAGGCCGTATGCGTTACATGCAAAACAACAATATGGAGATTGATGCCGTGTTGCAAAAAATGAAGCAAACCGAAGTATATTTGGATAAAGTCAGAGGGAGTCTTTTCGGCGGGGCAGTTGGCGATGCGCTGGGATATCCGGTGGAATTTTTCAGTGAAGAGAGCATTTTCTCCCGCTATGGAGAGAACGGTATCAGGGAATACGAGCTTGATCCGGAAAGTGGAAAGGCGCTGATCTCGGATGATACGCAGATGACGCTTTTTACGGCAAATGGTATTCTGGTGGCAAATACCAGAGCCTCCATGCAAGGAATTGGTAGTTATCCGCACGATTATATTCAAATGTCATATTTGGACTGGCTGCGTACACAGGTGATGACTTTTGAAGAGAGCAGAAAGCAGCCACACAGACATATGGACAAATGTATTTCGTGGCTTGCGGATGTTCCTGAGCTGTACAGTCGCAGAGCGCCAGGGCATACATGTCTGTCTGCATTAGAAAAGTATAAGAATGATGAGATTCCACAAAACAACAGTAAGGGCTGTGGTGGTATCATGCGTGTTGCCCCGCTGGCGTTGATGAATTATTCAAATATTCCGATAGAGAAGCTTGATCGGGAGGGAGCCGAGATTGCAGAGATTACACACCAACATTCTCTTGGGTATGTGCCTGCGGCAGTTCTTGTGCACATCATCAACCGTATTGTTTACCCAAAGAAACCGCAAAGTTTGAAAGCAATCGTGATTGAGGCACGGGATACGATCGCAGATATTTATGCCGAGGATGGTTACATGTGGAAACTGATGGGGATAATCAATCTCGCCATCGATCTTTCGGAAAATGATGAAAGTGATCTGGATAACATCCATCAGATTGGCGAAGGCTGGGTTGCGGAAGAGACGCTTGGGATTGCACTCTATTGTTCTCTGCGGTATCAGGATGACTTCTCTGCCGGAGTGACTGCCGCTGTAAATCATAGAGGAGACAGCGACTCCACAGGAGCGGTAACGGGAAATATTCTTGGCGCACTTCTCGGATATGAGGCTATAGAGGAAAAGTGGAAGAGCAATCTGGAACTTGCGGATGTCATCTTAGAGATGGCGGATGATTTGTGCCACGGCTGCCAGATGAATGAGTACAGCCACTATGAAGATCCGGATTGGACTAGAAAGTATATACATATGAAGTGGAAAGACGAGCAGCCTGAAGCAGTCAGTAAGACTGCATTTGTCATGATCAAAGGCGATATCACCAAGGACCATGGTGTTCAGGCGATCGTGAACGCCGCGAACACAAGCCTGCTCGGAGGCGGAGGTGTGGACGGAGCGATTCACCGTGCCGCCGGGCCGGAGCTTTTGGCGGAATGTCGTCTGCTGAGTGGATGTGAAACCGGTAAGGCAAAGATTACAAAAGCATACAGGCTGCCTTGTGAGTATGTCATACACACACCCGGACCACATTGGAACGGCGGAAAAATGAAAAAAGAACATAAACTTCTTGCATCCTGCTACCAGTCTTGTCTTGAACTGGCTGTCAAGAACGGAATACGGAGCATTGCCTTCCCTTCCATCGCTACGGGCATTTATCGTTTTCCGCTGGAGGAAGCGGCTAAGATTGCCGTCAGCACAGCGAAACAATTTGTTGCGGAGCATCCGGGAGAACTGGATGTCATAAAATGGGTACTCTTTGACGATCAAACGCTTGAGGTTTATAAAAAGGAACTGGAGCGTGACCAGGATGGAGCGTATAGAAATTAGTCTATGCGCTCTATTTTTATGTAAAGGAGCAAATTTTATGAATAAATAATAATTGTGGAAAGGCACTTGCTATTTTCGCACAAAGTAGTATAATTAATACAATTATACATTTATGGAAGTTTCTTTTTTTCTGTAAAACAGTAATGATTAGTGATTAAAATGATGGGAGAATGTATGAACATGAGGGAAAAAGAAAGCATTGAAAAGAAACTGACACAATCAATCATGAAAGTATCAATGATTATGGCAGCGGCGGCTCTTCTGGGTGTGATCGCCCTGATCATCATCTCCAACCGGTACGCTGACGCATTGGAGAACTACGGCTTTGCCCAGGGAGATATCGGAAGGGCGATGTATGAATTTTCTGAAGCCAGATCGTCGCTCCGGGCAGCCATCGGATTTGATGACGAGGCTGTAATCCAGAAGACAGTGGTGACATATGAGGAATGTAAAGCGGCATTTAATGAAGCTTTTGCCGAAGTAGAAAATTCCATTGTCTCAAAAGAGGGCAGGGAGACATATGATGCGATCAAAGCTGAACTGCCTGCTTTCTGGGAAATGGCTGATGAGGTCGTTGAAATAGGCGCTGTGACGGACAGGGAGCGCTGCATACAGGCACAGGAGATAGCGATCAGTTCGCTGATGGCCAAGTTTACCAGCATTTATGAGAAGCTGGAATCTCTTCTGGATGTAAAGGTCGAGCAGGGAAACAGTCTGTCTGCAGCTCTCACTGTTGTCAGCTGGATTCTTTCCATAGCTATCATTGTCATTATTGCAGGGGCAATGGTGACTTCCACCAAGATTGGCAAGAATATGGCGAGAAAGATTGCCATTCCTCTTCAGGATTTGGGTGCACGTCTCAAAACCTTTGCAGCCGGAGATCTTCATTCACCGTTTCCTATGGTTGATACCGGAGATGAAATAGAGATTATGGAAGAAGATGCAAGGGAAATGGCTACTACACTTGAAACCATAATATTCGACATCGGCGAGGTATTGGGAGAGATGGCTTCCGGTAATTATACCGTCAAGTCAAAGGCGGAAGACCGCTACACTGGAGATTTCCAAAAATTATACGAATCCATGCGCGAATTAAGAAATCGGATGTCCGCTACACTGGTGTCCATCGGCGCTGCCTCCAAGCAGGTATCCGGCGGTTCCGACGAGCTGGCAACCTCGGCACAAAGTCTTGCGGAAGGCGCTACGGAACAGGCGGGTGCGGTATTTGAATTAAATACCACCATTTCCAATATAACAGAGGCAATGGAAAGAAGTGCACAGAGCGCGGATGAATCTTATAACATGTCACATGAATATGCAGACAGGGCGGATCAGAGCCGTCAGGAAATGAACACTATGATGGAGGCTATGAAGCGGATTAGCGAGACCTCCACACAAATCGGGAATATTATTTCTGAAATAGAATCCATTGCTGCTCAGACCAATCTTCTGTCACTGAATGCATCTATTGAGGCAGCGAGAGCGGGAGATGCAGGTAGAGGCTTTGCCGTTGTGGCTGATGAGATTAGAGGATTGGCGGATCAGAGTGCAAAGGCTGCAGTTGACACCAGAGAGTTGATTGAGGCTTCTATCCGCGAGGTTTCCACAGGCAACAGTGTAGCAGATCACGCGGCAGCTTCCATTGAAGCCGTAGTTGACGGAATCAAGCAGATTGCTGATTTCTCACAGAATCTGAAGGTTATAATGGAGGAACAGGCTGAAGCAATGCGTCAGGCAGAAAAGGAGGTCAATCAGATTTCCGGCGTGGTGGAGAGCAATGCAGCGGTCGCGCAGGAGGCATCCGCGACCAGTCAGGAATTGTATGCACAGGCCACACTGTTGGATGAGCTTGTGGGACAGTTCGAACTGCCAGAAGAATAAGCCTGTTACGGAAAATTAAGCAGAAAAGTGATTGACTTTTTTCTATCATACTTGTATAATACATTCAAGTTAAAACTATATAGTACATAATGCAATGAAGGGAAGAAGTACTACCAAATAACTTTTCACAGAGAGTTGCCGGTTGGTGAGAGGCGCGTTAAGCTTGGCAGGAAATACATCCCGGAGCAGCAAACCGAAATGTATCTGCAGGTGCAGAGTAGGCTTTGACGGTGGGCACCGATATCTGCCAGAGGTATTAATGACACTGGACGCCCCATAAGGTGACAGTGGCGTGTGATACCTGACGAGCCGCAGGGTGTGAGTCCTGCGGGAACATTAGGTGGTACAGCGAGCATGACTCGCCCTTTTGAATTCCAAACCGGAACCAAGAGGGTGGTCATGCTTTTTTGCGCGAGCAATGAGGACAGTTTGTGCCGTGCTTGCACGGGCACAAATTGGACGAATGCCGCGACACTGAGCGCGGAGCGCGAAGGTGCGGAAGCAATGAGGAATCAGAAAAAAGAAAAGGAGAGAGGACAGATGCAGATTTTTGAAGAATTAAAGGCGAGAGGACTTCTGGCACAGCTTACAGATGAGGAGGAAATACGGGAACTTGTAAACAATGGGAAGGCAACCTTCTATATTGGTTTTGACCCCACTGCGGACAGTCTCCATGTGGGACATTTTATGGCGCTTTGTCTGATGAAGCGCCTGCAGATGGCGGGCAACAGGCCTATCGCGTTGATAGGGGGCGGTACAGGCATGATTGGAGACCCTTCCGGCAGGACGGATATGCGCACCATGATGACCACGGAGATGATTGACCACAATTGTGAATGCTTTAAGAAACAGATGAGCCGCTTCATTGAGTTTGGCGAGGATAAGGCAATGATGGTGAACAATGCAGATTGGCTTCGTGATTTGAATTATATTGAATTCTTGCGGGAGGTGGGAGCGCATTTTTCCGTGAACCGTATGTTGACTGCGGAGTGCTACAAGCAGCGTATGGAGAAGGGGTTGAGTTTCCTGGAATTCAATTACATGATTATGCAGTCCTATGATTTCTTGGAGCTGTTTAAGCGGTATGGGTGCAATATGCAGTTTGGCGGTGATGACCAGTGGAGCAATATGCTGGGAGGCACGGAGCTGATTCGCCGTAAGCTGGGCAAGGATGCTTATGCCATGACGATCACACTTTTGTTGAATTCCGAGGGCAAAAAGATGGGCAAGACCCAGAAGGGGGCTGTGTGGCTTGATCCCAACAAGACATCACCCTTTGAGTTCTATCAGTACTGGCGGAACGTTGGGGATGCGGATGTGTTGAAATGCATGCGGATGCTGACATTCCTGCCCCTGGAGCAGATTGACGAGATGGATAAGTGGGAGGGCAGCCAGCTCAATCAGGCAAAGGAGATTCTTGCTTACGAGCTCACTAAGCTGGTTCATGGTGAGGAGGAAGCTGCCAAGTCTCAGGAGAGTGCCAGAGCATTGTTTACAGGGGGTGCTGCTGCGGAGATGCCAACTTGTGAGCTGACAGAGGCGGATTTTGTGGATGGAAAAATTGATATTCTGGGCGTGCTTGCTACCTCAGGTCTCACCGCATCCCGTTCTGAGGCGCGCCGCGCGGTAGAGCAGGGCGGCGTCACCGTGGACGGCGAGAAGGTTTCGGACATTAAGGCCAGCTACGAGCCGGAGCAGTTTGCGGGAGAAGGCATTGTGGTAAAGCGAGGCAAGAAGAATTTCAAGCGTGTTGTGATGAAGAAGTAATTCGGAGAAATATTTACTACATTGGTTGCATATAAATATAGCAGTATCGGCAGGAGGTTTTGATATGGATTATGCAACCAATCATACATACGACTTGTATTCTGACATACAGAGGCGGACTGGCGGCGAGATCTACATAGGCGTCTTAGGTCCCGTGCGCACAGGCAAATCCACATTTATTAAGCGATTTATGGATGAAATGGTGCTGCCCAATATGGAAGATGAGCATGCGCTGGCAAGGGCCATGGATGAATTGCCCCAGAGTGCGGGCGGTAAGACTATCACCACCACAGAACCCAAATTTATACCAAATGAAGCGGCTCAGATTAAGCTGAATGAGGATGTGGAGCTTAAGGTTCGGCTGATCGACTGCGTGGGTTATATGGTGGAAGGTGCGGCGGGACATTTGGAGGAGGATCAGGAGCGGATGGTGAAGACCCCCTGGTTTGAGGAGGAGATTCCTTTTACACAGGCGGCGGAAATCGGCACGGATAAAGTGATGAATGACCATTCCACCATTGGGCTGGTAGTGACCACGGACGGCAGCTTTTCGGAGATTCCAAGGAGTAGCTACATTGAAGCAGAGGAGAAGACCATCAATGCCCTGCAGCATATACATAAACCATTTCTGGTGTTGTTAAACAGCCAGAAGCCTTATTCCGAGGAGACTAAGCGTCTTGCAGGGGAATTGGAGAGTAAATACAATGTATCCGTGCTTCCGGTCAACTGCGAACAGTTGAAAAAAGAGGATATCAACAGCATTTTGGAGCATGTGTTGTATGAATTCCCCGTTTCGGCGATTGAGTTCTATATGCCCAAATGGGTGGAAATGCTGCCTGGGGACAATCGGATGAAGCAGGAAATCATGGAGCGCGTCCGGGAGCTTATGAAAGACTATGAGCGCATCAGGGATGTGCAGGAGCGCCCCATACAGATGGAGAGCGAGTATGTAAAGCGCTGCAAGATGGATGGAATTCATTTGGATGACGGTGTGGTTCGCATTCAGATGGATGTGGATGAATCCTATTATTATGAGATGCTTTCAGAGATGATCGGGGAGCAGATCCATGATGAGTATCAGCTCATGGGAAAACTCAAAGAATTTGCATCCATGCAGAAGGAATATGCAAAGGTGTTAAACGCTGTGAGCATGGTGCGCGGGAAAGGGTACGGTGTGGTGACTCCTGAAAAGGAGGAAATCAAGTTAGAGAAGCCGGAGTTGATTCGCCATGGCAACAAATTTGGCGTGAAGATCAAGGCGGTAAGCCCCTCGATTCATATGATCCGCGCAAATATAGAGACCGAAATTGCCCCCATTGTGGGAAATGAACAGCAGGCGGAGGATTTAATCCGTTTTATCAACCAGGCGGACGGAGAAGATGGCATTTGGGGCACAAATATCTTCGGCAAAACGGTGGAACAGCTGGTAAATGACGGAATCACTGCGAAAGTGGCGGTAATTGGGGAGGAAAGCCAGATTAAGCTGCAGGATACTATGCAGAAGATTGTCAATGACAGTAACGGCGGCATGGTATGTATCATCATATAAGTAACAGTTGCTTATAGTATGGAAATGCATAGCCGTACACCGTTGTGAACAGTGCGATGACAATTAGAATTATCACACATACAAACAGGCCTGTGAGCAGAACATCTGTAATCTTGCTGCTTGCAGGCTTTTTGCCTGTATTCAGACGACAGAAAAGCTGCCCAAGAATCCGGATTCCCTTTTCCATGCCGCGGACACAATAGTAGCTTAAGGGAATCAGGATGGGCATAATATAGCGTCCCTGGGGCTGACAATCCATATGGTAAGAATAGATCATGCTCAGGACGCAAGGCATCAAAATACAAAAGATCATATTTCCATGAAAAAAATTACGTATGGCGGGGCGGCTGATAAAGAGTGCCGTATTCCCGTTGTCTCCAAGCCAGCCGTTCTTCCCCCGCCTGAACGCGGAAGGGATCAGGCAGAGGGGGAGGGATACCGCAAACAAATATTTATAAAAACGGTAAATCCATAATGCGGTAGTGACTTTCATGGGACCGTACATACTGATAAAGCTGTTGATGGTCAACACGCAAAAGTCTGATTTCCAAATCATCTGTGGAATCGTATAGCCCATTGTCTGGTATGTGATTCTGGCGCCGGGCTTTAGACTGTCATCACCAAAGAGCATGGCACAAATATCACGGGTGCGCAGACCCAGAAAATCTCCGTCATAAAGCAGGTAGCTTCGGATAAACCACCAGCCAATCCCCAACAGGACAATGGCGCTGATCAGGCCTCCTTTTTGCAGCAAAGGCTTCCAATCAAGGTGCAGTCTGTTCTCTTGAAGCGAGAGATAATTTGCCACAAACAATAAAATGCAGCTTAATATAAAGCCATATGCATTATAATAGGACAAGGCGCAGAAAATAATGCCTATGGACATTATGATGCACGAAGAATAGGCAAAACGGTTCTGTAGACCGCATGTCAGCCCATAGAGCATGATGGCAATGGACATCATACAACAGGAATCCGTATTCACATAAGTGTGGATGAAGAGGCTCTGGGGCAAGAACATCGTCAGGAAACAAAATAAATATTGCAGACGTTTATCTGAAAACCATTTTCGGCTGATCAACAGAACGAATACAGCCATGACCAGCCCGAATGCAAAGTCCACCAAGCGGGCGGAATAGAGCAGGATACCTGCATCGGAGGTAAAAAATTTTACCACATACATGACATATCCCTGTACCATGTAGGGAAGAATCGGCTGGAAGGCATAAGAAAACCCATAGCCGGGAATGCGGATGGATTCCTCATAGCCATTGGGAAGGGTGCCATGTTCTGCGATATATTGGGGAATGAGATAGCGGTTAAACTCATCTGGCGGGTCTCCAAAGGGCTGCTTGTAAAGAAGAGATAAACCGACTAAGAAATAAAGGGCGAAATAGAGAAGGATCATCCAATATTCCCATCTTTGCGGTTTTTGTCTTGTCATATGGCAGGGTTTCCTTTCCTAAGCATATTGTCACTATTCGTTACTACGACTTAGTGTAAGGGTGAACTGTTTTCTGTATATAAGGTTACTGTAACAGTTTAGTTCTCACATTCATCAAAGTATTATATCATAATTAAATTGCTTTTTATATGTTTTTTTTGTATAATACAGTATATTCTAGAATAGATAATTGCAAAATTACAATTTGTATAATCCGAATTGTGCAGATTATATCCTCCATAAGCAGACCCTTGAAAAACGCCGGCGCTTAGCGAGGTAATGAGCTGCATGGCAGCTCGTCGAGCTTAGCACCGTTGCGTTTTTCACGGAGCGGAAGCGTGTCTGCGTTGGAGTATATAATAGGCACAATGACACTTTTCAAAAGAGGAAGTTTCGCAAACACCTAATATTCTAGAATACAGAAGGGAGATTGTTATGGGCGGACATCATGCGTATGAGAAACTGACAAATTGTTTGAAGACGGTGCGTGAAAAGACTGACTTTACACCCAAGGTCGCTATTGTCTTAGGGTCGGGTCTGGGTGACTACGCGGAGCAGATCCGTGTGGAGACGGAGCTTCCCTATCATGAGATTGCAGGTTTTCCCGTCTCTACGGTGCCGGGGCATGCAGGAAAATTTATTTTTGGGTACATTGACAATATTCCGGTTGTCTGTATGAAGGGACGTGTGCATTATTATGAGGGATATGATATCTCGGACGTGGTGCTGCCTGTAAGGTTGATGAGGATGTTGGGCGCTGAGATTTTGTTTCTCACCAATGCGGCGGGCGGTGTGAATAATTCTTTCCATGCGGGGGATTTGATGTTGATTAAGGATCATCTTGCCATGTTTGCGCCGAATCCTTTGATTGGACCCAATATAGAGGAGCTGGGTACCAGATTCCCCGACATGAGCGCTGTCTATGACAGGGAATTACAGCAGATAATTAAAAATAAAGCGGCGGAAAACGGAATCTATCTGCAGGAGGGGGTTTATGCACAACTTACAGGTCCTTCCTATGAGTCTCCGGCGGATGTGCGAGCATTGCGTATGCTGGGCTGTGACGCAGTGGGGATGAGTACCGTGGTAGAGGCGATTGCCGCCAGACATTGCGGGATGCGAGTATGTGGTATTTCCTGTATCAGCAATCTGGCTGCAGGAATGTCTGCCGAACCTTTGAACCATAAGGAAGTGCAGGAGGCCGCGGATATGGCAGCCCCCCGTTTTAAAAAGCTGGTGACAGAGTCCGTAAAGGAGTTTTAGATATGACGGAACAACAAATACAAGATTTGATCACGGCCGCGCTCGCAGCCCGTGGGACGGCGTATGCACCATACTCTCATTATACGGTGGGGGCGGCGTTACTGGTGGAGAACGGTGATATATATTGCGGGTGCAATATAGAGAATGCTTCCTATGGGGCGACGAACTGTGCGGAGCGGACGGCGTTTTTCAAGGCGGTGAGCGAGGGATGGCGAGGGTTTATAGCCATTGCTATCGCCGGCGGTATGGAGGGGCATGAGCCGGTGGACTATGCTTATCCATGCGGGATTTGCAGACAGGTGATGCAGGAGTTTTGCGAACCGGACTTTCGGATTTATGTGGTAAAAAATAAGGAGGATTACAGGGAATATACGCTCTCGGAGCTTTTGCCCTGTGGATTTGGAGGTACCTCGATTCAATGAATATTCGTTTATATAATGCAAGGATCCTTACCATGGAGAAACATAAACCAATCTTTGAGGGTGAGATTTGGATTAAAAATGAGAAAATTGCCTATGTGGCGACCAAGGAGGAATTGGAGGCGGAGTGGAATTCGGCGGATGTCCCCCGAATTGTCTGGGATTTGCAATTGGACTGTCAGGGCAATCTGCTGATGCCTGGTTTTAAGGACGCCCACACGCATTCGGCAATGACATTCCTTCGCTCCTATGCGGATGATCTTCCCTTGAACCAATGGCTTCATGAGAAAGTATTTCCCATGGAGGAGAAGCTTACCCCGGAGGATATTTATGAACTGACAAAGTTGGCGGTCTTGGAATATCTGACCAGCGGGATCACTTCGATCTTTGATATGTATGTGAATCCCGAGGCGGTGGCAGAGGCATGTATGGATACGGGAATGCGCTGTGTGTTGGTGCCTGGATTGAATAATTTTGTCTCTTCACCGGAACAGGTGGAGGAGGAATATTTGAAGTGGAATAAGCGGGGAGTCCTTATCAGCTATCAGCTGGGATTCCATGCGGAATATACCTGTTCTAAGGAGCTGCTCTACAAGGTGTCAGAATTGGCTCACAGACATCGGGCGCCGGTCTATGCACATCTGGCGGAGACAGTGGAGGAAGTGGAGGCATGCAAGGAGCGCTATGGCATGACACCTATGGTATTGTTGGATTCCATGGGAATCTTCGAGTTTGGCGGTGGTGGATTTCACTGTGTACACATGACACCACAGGATATGGATCTCTTGCGCATGAGGCGTCTTCATGTGATTACCAATCCGGCTTCCAATCTCAAGCTTGCCAGCGGCATTGCTCCCATAGCGGAGTATGAGAAGCGCAAGATTCCGGTGGCTATCGGCACGGATGGTCCTGCCAGCAACAATTGTCTGGATATGTTCCGTGAGATGTTCTTGGTGGCTGGCTTAAGCAAGGTGAGAGAGCACAATGCGGCCAGCCTGAATGCAGAGCGGGTTTTGCGAATGGCTACGGTACACGGGGCAAAGGCAATGCGGCTGAATAAAGCAGACACTTTGACCAAGGGAAAATATGCGGATATGATTTTGATTGACCTGCATCAACCGAACATGCAGCCTATGAACAATGATAATATCATGGGCAATCTGGTTTACAGCGCAAGCAAGGCGAATGTGCTTATGACAATGATCAATGGCAGGATTCTCTATCAGAATGGCAGATTTAATGTGGGGGAGAGCCCGGTGCGTATTTACGAGAGATGCAATGCCATTTTAGAGCGGATGATATCGAGGTAAAGACATGGAATATCTTTTGCTGACGGCGGCATTGATTCTGTTTGTGGTCGTGGTATTTGTCAGAGAGGCCGTGCAGGCGGGAAAGCGCAGACAGGAATTTATACGGTCGTTGTATGACAACTATGGAGAACTTCCCAACCATAAATACACCTTGGAAAACAGCGCGCATATCCCGGGGTATTATAAGCGGCACGGGGATTGTGAACAATTGGATGACATCACATGGAATGATTTGAACATGGAGGAAATCTTCAAGCGAATCAATTACACACTTTCCGCCACGGGGGAGGAATATTTGTATTATTTGCTCAGGAGCGCGGGGCGGGACAAGGAGGCTTTGGCGCGGTTTGAAGAGTTGACGGCATGGTTTATGGAGCATGCGGACGAGCGGGTGAGGACGCAGCTCTATATGAGTGAATTGGGCTACACGGGGAAATATTCCCTGTATGACTATATAGAGAATTTGGATGTTTTGGGAGAACGCAGTAATCTGAGACATCATCTGTTCAATCTGCTCTATATTCCATTGCTCCTGCTGATGCCATTTCAATTCTCCATAGCGATTCTGGGGATGGCGGTGCTTGGCGTATATCAGATTGTAAGTTATTTTAAATACAAGCGGGAGATTGAGCCTTACATCATAAGCTTTGCCTATGTGATGCGGCTGCTTGTCACCTGTGAGAATATCTGTAAGATCAAGATACCGGTCTATAGCGATGAACTTGCAAGGATGCGCACCTGTATTCAGGAAATGCACGGAATACGCAGGGGGTCTTTTCTGGTGTTTACTGCCAGCAACAGCCGCACCTCCGGCAATCCTTTGGAGCTTATCATGGATTATCTGCGCATGATTTTTCATGTGGATTTGATCATATTCAACAAGATGCTCAGACAGCTTAGGCTTCACATGAAACAGGTGGACGAGCTGATTGCCATGGCGGGTTATCTGGAATCAGCGGTATCCGTGAGCGCTTTTCGCGCCTCGTTGAAAAATGGCTGGTGTGTGCCGGATTTGTCGGGGGAAGAGGGGGAATCGGAGCAGAAGCCATTTATTGTGATAGAGGCGGGATATCATCCATTGCTTGAACAGCCGGTGAAAAACAGTATTTACGCGCGGAGAGGCGTGTTGCTCACGGGGTCAAATGCCTCCGGAAAATCAACGTTTCTCAAAATGATGGCGGTCAATGCCATCTTGGCGCAGACGATTCACACTTGTACAGCGGATTTCTATCAGGCGCCGCTTTTTGAGATCTATTCCTCCATGGCGCTTCGGGATGATATTGAGAGCGGGGAAAGTTATTACATCGTAGAGATTAAATCCTTGAAACGCATTTTGGATGCAGTTGCAGAGGGACGCAGGGTGCTTTGTTTTGTGGACGAGGTTCTTCGGGGCACCAATACGGTGGAGCGTATTGCGGCGTCCACGCAGATACTAAGGAGCCTCACTGACGGTCAGACGCTTTGTTTTGCCGCCACCCACGATATAGAATTGACAGAGCTTTTGCGGGAGTATTATGACAATTATCATTTTGAGGAGGATATTAAAGACGGGGATATCTCCTTTGAATATCGTTTGTTGGAAGGGAAGGCGTCCACCAGAAATGCGATTCGTCTGTTGGAGATGATGGGCTATGCGCCTCAGGTTACGGAGAGCGCCTTAGAGAGTGCGCAAAGATTTTTGGAGACTGGTGCATGGCAGGCTTGACGGTTTTGTCTAAAAGTTTTATACTGATAAGAGGTTGGGGTGTTGTCAGACACCGGAAAGGAGCAAAGGATGGCATTTTTGAGTGGTTTTGTATCATATTTATTGTTGTTGATTGTTTTTGTGGTTGTGGGCGGAGCTGCAGTTTTTCTTGGAATTACTTTGCGTAAGAATGCAAATGCAAAGGCTGAAACTGCAGAAAACGAGACAGCCGCGGAGTAGTCCTGATTTGGCGGCATGTGAATTCATGGGCTTCCGCTTTGTGGAGCGGGAGCTCTTTTCTTGTGCGAGTAGTGAGGGAGATTGAGATGAGCCGTTTTAGTACCGTGTTGTGGGATGTGGATGGCACTTTGCTGGATTTTATTTATTCTCAGAGGATAGCTCTCACCAAATGCTTTCAGAGCGTCGGGCGGGAAGTCACGGAGGAGATGCTGCAGCGATATAGAGAGATCAACGATGGCTATTGGAAGAGGCTGGAGCTGGGGGAAGTCACGAAGCAACAACTTCTCACGGGTCGTTTTACCAGTTTGTTTGAAGAATTTGACATTGATGGAGTGGATGCGGGGGCGTTTGCGAAGGAGTATCAATGGAATCTGGGCCATGTTTATAAATATCAGGAGAATTCTCTTGAAATATGCCAAGCACTTCAAGGCAGGGTGAGGCAGTATGTGATCACCAACGGCGTCACTTCCTCTCAGGAAAGTAAGTTAAGGCTTGCGGGGCTGTATGATTTGATGGATGGAGTGTTCATCTCGGAGCAGGTGGGGACGCCGAAGCCCCAGAAAGGATTTTTCGAGTATTGTCTGAACGCGATTGCAGATGCAGGCGGGGAGACGGATAAAGCCCGTCTCTTGATTGTGGGCGATTCTCTCACCAGCGATATCAAGGGGGGCGTGTTGAGTGGGATTTCCACCTGTTGGTATCGACCGAATCATATTTTTGAGGCGGATGAGGAGGTCGCAGCGATGTATGGGCAATTTCGTCCGGATTACGAGATCAGTCGCTTGGAGCAGATTTTTGAGATTCTGGAGATTGAAAGGTAATTATGGCTAAGTCAGAGGGGCAGAAGCTTAAGATATTGTATATATTGCAGATGCTGGAGGAGTACACGGACGAGGCGCATCCCATGACTACCGCGGAGATTATCAGCCGTTTGGATGCGGAGGGTATCGCCTGTGAGCGCAAGACGGTTTACAGCGATATTGCCAGACTGGTGGACTTTGGCTATGATATTATTACGGTTTCCAACCGCAGTGGTGGGGGATACTATCTGGCGAGCAGGGAGTTTGAGCTGGCAGAATTGAAACTCTTGGTGGATGTGGTGCAGTCCTCACGTTTTATCACCCCGAAGAAATCAAGAGAGCTGATCAAGAAGCTTGAAAAAATGGCGGGAAAGCATGATGCGGGCAAGCTGCAGCGTCAGGTCTATGTGGTGGGACGCATCAAGACAGAGAATGAGAGTATTTATTATAATGTTGACAATATACACAGGGCCATTCAGGAGGATAGGCAGTTGGCTTTCACCTATCTGGAATGGAATCTGAAGAAAAAGCTGGTTCCCCGGGGCGAGGGACGTATCGTTAGTCCTTGGGCACTGATCTGGCGGGAAGAAAATTATTATCTGGCAGCCGTAGACGCGAGGGACGGCGTGTTAAAGCATTATCGCGTGGACAAAATGGGAAGCGTGGAGGTGTTAAAAGAGAAGCGGGAGGGGTTGGACAAGTTTGCGAAGCTGGAACTGACTGACTATACGAACCAAACCTTTGGGATGTTCAGCGGCGCGGAGGAGACGGTGACCTTATGCTTTCCCAATCGATTGGTGGGTGTTGTGCTGGATCGTTTTGGCAGGGAGGCGGACATACGGCCCACGGGGGAGGAAAGCTTTCTTGCCCGGGTGAAGGTGGCGGTCAGCGGACAATTCTTCGGGTGGCTCGCCGGAATCGGCCCGGAGGCGGAGATCACGGCTCCCGAACGGACGAAAGAACAGTACAAAGAGTGGCTTGCGAAGATTTTGGAGAGATATTAAATAGAGGTAAAGGAGTGAGGGAAGATGAAGATAAGAGTGTCAAAGCGCATGGAGGATTTCGAGGAGGGAATTTTCCAGGTTTTAAATGAGAAAAAGCAAGAGGTGGAGGAAGGCGGCGGGAAGGTATACAATTTTTCCGTGGGAACACCGGATTTTCAACCTGCGAAACATATCATGGACGCTGTCGTTGATGCAGCTTCCAAGCCGGAGAACTATAAATATGCACTGCGGGATCTGCCGGAGCTTACCAACGCGGTCATTGCAAGATATCAGACCCGTTACGGGGTGGAGCTGAAATCTTCGGAGATCATGAGTGTCTACGGCTCCCAGGAGGGGATTGCGCATCTGGGCTTAAGTCTTGTGGATGAAGGGGACATTGTGCTGGTGCCTGATCCCGGTTATCCGATTTTTGCCATAGGGCCTGCTCTTGCGGGCGCGAAGCTTGTCAATTATGAGCTGCGCGAGGAGAATCATTATCTGCCCGATTTGGACAAGATTGCTTCCATGTATGGGAAGAACGCGGGAAATGGACAAAGGGCGAAGCTTATGATCGTGTCTTATCCTTTGAATCCCATTTGCAAAGCCGCGCCGGATTCATTTTATGAAAGGCTGATTCCATGGGCAATTGAGAATGAGATTCTGATTGTTCATGACAATGCCTATTCGGATATCATATATGACGGCAGGGTGGGACGTTCCATTCTGTCATTTCAGGGGGCAAAGGAAGCGGCGGTGGAGTTCTATTCCTTGTCCAAGTCCTTTAATTACACGGGGGCGAGAATGGGTTTTCTGGCAGGAAACGAGACCGTTGTACAGAATTTTAAAAAGCTGCGTTCCCAGATTGATTATGGAACATTCCTTCCGGTGCAGTATGGCGCCATTGCGGCACTCACGGGGCCGGACGACATGGTGAGAGCCCAGTGCGCAGAATACGAGAAGCGTCGCAATGCACTGTGTGACGGCTTTACGGAGCTTGGATGGCCTTTTGAGCGCAGTCAGGGCACCATGTTTGCCTGGGCGAAGATTCCGGAGCGTTTTGGCGGGGATGATGTGAAATTTGTGATGGAGCTTTTGGAGAAGACGGGCGTGCTTTGCACCCCTGGAAGCAGTTTCGGAGATTTGGGAAAAGGGCATGTACGTTTTGCATTGGTACTTCCCGTGGAAGTGATTCAGGAGGCTCTTGACAAAGTGTGTCAGAGCGGTATCCTTGCATAGTCAAGAGAAAAATTTCGAAAAGGTGTCTAAAATTAGGACACCTTTTTTGTTACTTTTTTATTGTTGTGGATTGTTGACAATCGGATGTTTCTTTCTTATACTGATACGTAAGCGGCTCAATATATTGTTTACATGAATAAAATAACACTATATATTGTATAAAAATCCAAAGAAAGCGTGTCCGAACAACGCACTCGGAGAGTAGAGGAAGGAAAGCATATGAGCAGTAATTTTGACCAGACAACCACAGCGGATGTCAATTTTGGAGCGGAGTATAAGCCTGAGCGTGTCGTCTATGTGATTAAAAAGGACGGCAGCAAGGAGGCGTTCAATGTACAGAAGGTAATCAATGCCGTGGGGAAGAGTGCGTACAGGGCGCTGACCAAGTTCACCGAGGAGGAAGAGCGCAGCATTTGCCAATTTGTTGTGGACAAGGTCAATGAGCTGGATGCGGACGAGATTCCCATTCCTATCATGCACAATATTGTGGAGAGCGCGTTGGAGCAGGTGAAGCCTGTGGTGGCGAAAAGTTATCGCGATTACCGCAATTACAAGCAGGATTTTGTGCGCATGTTGGATGATGTGTATAAGAAAAGCCAGTCCATCATGTACATCGGGGACAAGGAGAATGCAAACACGGATTCCGCATTGGTTTCCACTAAGAGAAGCCTGATTTTTAACCAGCTGAACAAGGAATTGTACCAGAAATTCTTCCTGACAACGGAGGAGATTCAGGCGTGCAGGGACGGTTATATTTATGTCCATGATATGTCTGCCAGGAGAGATACCATGAACTGCTGCCTGTTTGATGTGCAGAATGTTCTCACGGGCGGTTTTGAGATGGGGAATATCTGGTATAACGAACCCAAGTCTTTGGATGTGGCATTTGATGTCATTGGTGATATCGTTCTGAGTGCGGCGAGCCAGCAGTATGGCGGTTTTACCGTGCCCAGTGTGGACTTGATTCTGGAGCCCTATGCGGAGAAATCCTACAAGCGTAATATCGAGAAATATACCAAGCTGGGTGTGGATGAGGATACGGCGCAGGCAGAGGCCTATGCGGACGTGGTGAGAGAGTACGAGCAGGGATTTCAAGGGTGGGAGTACAAATTCAACACCGTTGCTTCCAGCCGCGGAGACTATCCTTTTATCACTGTCACGGCGGGCACGGGCACGGGGAGATTTGCCAAGCTTGCCACCATCACCATGCTGAATGTCCGCAGAAAGGGGCAAGGTAAGAAGGATCACAAGAAGCCCGTTTTGTTCCCGAAGATTGTATTTTTGTATGACGAGAATCTTCACGGTCCCGGCAAGGAATTGGAGGACGTGTTCGAGGCAGGTGTGGAGTGTTCCGCCAAGACCATGTATCCTGATTGGCTCAGTCTCACGGGCAAGGGTTATGTGGCGAGTATGTATAAGCAGTACGGAAAGATTGTCTCTCCCATGGGATGCCGTGCGTTCCTGTCTCCTTGGTATGAGAGGGGCGGCATGCATCCGGCGGATGATAACGATTCCCCTATTTTTGTAGGTCGTTTCAATATTGGCGCGGTCTCCCTGCATCTGCCTATGATATTGGCCAAGGCCCGCAAGGAGAGCAGAGATTTTTACGAAGTTTTGGATTATTACTTAAACCTGATTCGCCAGCTGCACATTCGGACTTATGCGTATCTGGGAGAGATGCGGGCGTCTACCAACCCGCTTGCCTACTGTGAGGGCGGGTTCCTTGGCGGGAATCTGAAGCTGAGCGACAAGATCAAACCCTTGCTTAAGGCTGCCACCGCAAGCTTTGGCATCACGGCTTTAAACGAGCTGCAGGAGCTGTACAATGGCAAATCCCTGGTGGAAGATGGCGCCTTTGCCCTTGAGGTGATGGAGCATATTAACCAGAAGATTTCGGAATTTAAGGAGGCGGATGGCAATCTCTATGCCATCTATGGCACTCCCGCAGAGAATCTTTGTGGATTGCAGGTGAAGCAGTTCCGCAAGAAATACGGCATTGTGGAGGGGGTTTCTGACAGGGAATATGTGTCCAACAGTTTCCATTGCCATGTGACAGAGGACATTACGCCTATTGAGAAACAGAATCTGGAGGAGCGGTTCTGGGATCTCTCCAATGGCGGCAAGATTCAATATGTAAAGTATCCGATTGATTATAATATTGAGGCGGTGAAAACCCTGATTCACAGGGCCATGGATATGGGATTTTATGAAGGGGTCAACCTTTCCCTCGCCTACTGTGATGACTGTGGGCATCAGGAGTTGGAGATGGATGTGTGTCCCAAGTGCGGCAGCCGTAATCTGACCAAGATTGACAGGATGAATGGCTATTTATCCTACTCCCGCGTACATGGCGACACGCGCCTGAATGATGCCAAGATGGCTGAAATTGCCGAAAGGAAGAGTATGTAGGGATGAGATATCACAACATAACAAAAGATGATATGCTAAACGGCGACGGTCTGCGGGTGGTGTTGTGGGTTGCCGGCTGCAATCATTGTTGTAAAGATTGCCACAATCCTGTCACATGGGATCCTGACGGCGGGCTGCTCTTTGATGAGGCGGCAAAGCAGGAGATTTATGAACAATTAGACCATTCCTATATCTCCGGTATCACCTTTTCGGGCGGGGATCCGCTGCACCCGTCCAATCGGTTGGATGTGCGCAATTTCATGTCCGAGATTAAAGAGAAATATCCTGATAAGACCATCTGGTTATACACGGGGGACATCTGGGAGAACATATTATATTATCCTATGATGCAGTATGTGGATGTGGTGGTGGACGGTGAGTTCCATGCGGAGGAGAAGGATGCAAAGCTTCTTTGGAAAGGAAGCAGGAATCAAAGGGTGATTGACGTGAAGCGTACTATGAAACAGGTGGATCCGCTGGTGCCGGTACTGCACAGCAGGGATTACGCTGACGAGAAGGAACAGTTTGTTCCACGTCCCACTGCCAGCGCGCAGGTCACGTCATGCGTGCTTTAATACATTGGTGTGGAAGGGAGAGCAAGATATGCGCAGGATTGCTCAATTTTTGAAGGTGAGTCCCGAGAACTTCATGAATGCCATGGGGGAGGATTTTCCCCAATATACGGAGGCGGATCTCCGCGATATGTATGAGAGCATTGAATTGCCGAAGCGCGCTACCAAGGGGAGTGCAGGTTATGATTTCCATGCGCCCTTTGCGTTTTCACTGCCGCCCGGGGCTACCATTAAGATTCCCACAGGCATTCGTGTGAAAATGGAGGAAGACTGGGTGTTGAAGCTCTATCCCCGCAGCGGGCTTGGATTTAAATTTCGTTTGCAGATGAACAACACGGTGGGGATTATAGACAGCGATTATTTTAACTCTGACAATGAGGGGCATATTTTCGTGAAGCTTACCAACGATTCCAATGAGGGAAAAACCGTGGATGTGACGGCGGGAATGGGAATCGTGCAGGGAATTTTCCTCGAATACGGAATCACCGTGGATGACGAGGCGGACGGTGTGAGAAACGGTGGTTTTGGCAGCACGACAAAGCAATAGTCCGCAGCATAACAGTCGGCTCATTGCCAACAGGCATAAGTATAATTTCAACCCTTCCGGGCGACACTAGGCATATATCATAGTGTTGCGGCGGGAGGTTTTTTATGAAGAAAATATCCAGAAATTTGCAGGAAAATATGGATTATATGGATGATCTGCTGGGGGTGGATCACAATTTTGATGTGGTGCACAGAACCATGAGCATCGGGAACAAAACCGCATGTATGTACCTCATTGATGGCTTCTGTAAGGATGATTTGATACAGAAAGTGTTACAGTACTTTATGGATATGAAGCCGGAGGATGTGCCGAAGGATGCGGAGACCCTGGTGGAGCAGTACATTCCCCATATCGAGGTGGAAGTGGAGGAGGATTTTGACAAGCTGATGACTTCGCTTCTCTCGGGCATGTTTCTCCTGTTTGTGGAGGGATATGAGAAGGCGATTCTGATCGATTCCCGCACTTATCCTGCACGCAGTGTGGAGGAGCCGGACAAGGATAAGGTGCTAAGAGGCTCCAGGGATGGTTTCGTGGAGACGGTGGTGTTCAACACGGCATTGATCAGACGCCGCATCCGCAGCGATAAGCTTCGCATGGAAATGTTGAATGCGGGAGAGTGTTCCCACACGGATATCGTGCTTTGCTATATGGAAGACCGGGTGGATCAGGATTTTTTGAAGGAGCTTCGCGGAAAAATAAATGGGATTCGTGTGGAATCGTTGACCATGAATCAGGAGAGCTTGGCAGAGTGTATTTATCGGAGAAAGTGGTTTAATCCTTTTCCGAAGTTTAAATACACCGAGAGACCGGATACTGCGGCGGCGCAGGTGCTTGAGGGCAATATTATCGTGCTGGTGGACAACTCGCCCTCCGCCATGATTATTCCCACTACTATTTTTGACGTGATTGACGAGGCGGATGACTATTATTTCCCGCCTATCACAGGAACCTATCTAAGGCTCACACGCTTTTTTATCGCGATTTTGACTTATATTCTCACACCGACCTTTTTGCTGTTGATGAATCATCCACAGTATGTCCCTGAGCGCTTTTCCTTTATCATGCTGCAGGAGGAGCCCAATATTCCTCTGCTGTGGCAGTTTCTGATTCTGGAACTTGCAATTGACGGGCTCAAGCTCGCGGCTGTGAATACCCCGAATATGCTAAGCACGCCCTTAAGTGTCATGGCGGCGCTGGTGCTGGGGGAATTCTCCGTCAACAGTGGCTGGTTTAGCGCAGAGGTTATGTTGTACATGGCTTTTGTGGCGATTGCAAACTATACCCAAGCCAACTACGAGCTGGGCTATGCGCTGAAATTTATGCGTATCTTGAATTTGATTCTGACGGCGATCTTTGGGCTGTGGGGATATGTGGCAGGTATTGTGATTGCCGTGCTCTCTGTATTCTGTAATCGCACGGTGTCCCGCAGAAGCTATGCCTATCCGCTGTTTCCGTTGAACGCCGGGAAACTGTTTGACAGGCTGATTCGCAGGCGGATGCCGGGGGCGAGGAAGCAAGTCAAGTGAACCAAATTCGGACTGCATCATACAATACTATTAACATCATTTAAAACGTATGAGAGGATGTATCATGCAGGAATTTAGATTAGATGAGCATTCCGAGCAGTTTCCGGTCGCGATGGCCTATGTGCCTTGGCAGCGCTTTGAGGGCATCTATGAGGATTTGGAAAAAGCATATTGTATCGGCACCATCTTTCCGGAATTGAATAAGCCTTTTACGGGAGGGAGATGTGTGTGATGAACAATAAGGATCAGATGCTTAGAGACATTGGTATTGTCGGATTCACGGTGACAGAGCTTGCACTGTATCTGGATACTCACCCCCATGACCGCAACGCCATCGAATATTTTAACCATTATAATCGCATTAAGACACAGTTGGAGAAGGAATTCTCCAAGAAATATTTCCCGATCAGGGTGGACTTGGCTGAGAGCAATCAGGAGTGGAGATGGGGTGCAGCTCCCCTGCCATGGGAAGGAGTGTGTGGATAATGTGGAGTTATGAGAGAAGACTAGAGTTTCCCGTGAATATCAAGGAGCCCAATGCACAGCTGGCACAGGCGATCATCTCCCAGTACGGCGGACCGGACGGCGAAATGGGAGCGAGTATGCGCTATCTGTCCCAGAAGTTTGCTACCCCCTACAAGGAGGTGGCTGGGCTTCTGAATGATATCGGAACAGAGGAGCTGGCTCATTTGGAGATGATGGGAGCAATCGTGTATCAGCTGACCAGAAACCTCTCCATGGATGAAATCGAGAAGAGTGGTTTTGATAAATATTATGTGGATCACACCTTGGGAATTTGGCCCCAGGCGGCAGGCGGTATCCCCTTCAATGCCTGTGAGTTCCAGAGCAAGGGGGATATCATCACGGACTTGTTCGAGGATATGGCGGCGGAGCAGAAGGCAAGAAGCACCTACGACAATATCCTGCGACTGGTGAAGGATTGTCCCGACGTGGCGGCGCCCATCAAGTTCCTTCGGGAGAGGGAAGTGGTGCATTTCCAGAGATTCGGTGAAGCCCTGCGCATCACGCAGGATAAGCTGGATGCCAAGAACTTCTACGCGTTCAATCCCGGGTTTGACAGATGCGAGGACTGCGGGTGTAAGAAGTAAGATAGAAGAGGATTTGAGAGAGGGGCGAGTTTCTTGCCCCTCTCAAAAAATACAGTGTTATATGGATGCATGAGACAAGGTCAACAATTCCTCTGCAATGCTTTTTACCCTCGCAAAGGACTCTTCGGTCAGCCCCGTCATTTCTCCTTCATTATTGGCATCGTCCACGATCTCATCAGCCCTGCTCTTAAAGTTGGAAACCAGTTCGTCCAGAGAAAGAGCCATTTCGCGCACCTGTTCACTATAGGATCTGGTTTTGTCGCTGCGCTCTACGATCTGCTCGGTCATGGTGATGGAATTCT
>CAMWLG010000019.1 GCA_947175035.1 uncultured Lachnospiraceae bacterium
CATGCAATTCCACAAATAAAACTCGGCATTGCAATAACAAACACATATGCCTTTGGATTAATATCAAGATTTTCAACAAAAGATACTGCAGGGGCTGGCATTGTCCAGTGATAGACCGGAAATACAAAGCCCACAATATCAGCGTCACTTGCGGATACATCCTTGGGATTGCATCGCATGGAAATAATATCAGTATCTCCCAAACGCGCTGCAATGACCTTTGCTGCGCGCATACTGTTTCCTGTTCCTGTGAAATAATAAATTACTTTTTTCATTACTTCTCCTTAAAAATAGAATATCGTTCTATTTTTAAGGTATCATATTTTGTGGAGTATGTCAATTATGTAGTCCTGCTATTATTTCATCAATCCCTTTTTCCTTGCATAATCACAAGTAAAAGAAACATATGCCAATATCAGCAACAGAAGGATAGACAGCATATCCCATACATCAAAAATAGGCTCTGCTATCATTTTTGCCAGAATCGCATTGATGATCAACACAAACGGAATGGCTAATAAAAAAGAAATTCCCAAAGCAGCCAACTTCCTTGCTTTGACAATGTGCTTAAAAACCACAACAATTAGCCACAGGAATACCATGGAAGGCACCGCCAACACGGCACCAATTGAAAACACTTCTTCTACTTTTATGATCCTGCTCAACAAAAACAGATAGGGAACTATAAAAACACTAAATGATATGAAACTTACGATAATCCCTCTTTTTCCCAATATAATACTTGGAAAAGATATGACCCATGCGAAAACAATGGAACTGACTGGGATGAGTGACCATGTCAAATTGCCGGATATCGCAATGTTGCAAATAAGGCATACCATAATTCCTACCAAAAAAGTTACCGTAAAAAGACTTGAAATAATCACATTCTTTGTCATGTTATTTTCATCTTTTCTTTTCAAGGCAATCAAATTTTCATCTGCTTTCTTTTCATAACTTTCCATATCAACTTTCTCCCCACTTAACAGCTCATTTACTGTAATTCCCAGTATCTCACAAAGTGCCAACATGATAGATGAATCGGGCATGCTTTTTCCGGTTTCCCATTTGGATACAGCCCTATCTGTAATGTTCAGTTTTTCTGCCAACTGCGCTTGAGTTAGTTTTTTCTCCTTACGGCATTTGGCAATAAATTTTCCAATTGCTGTCTGATCCATCATATTTCCTCCTTTCACCTTGAACGATACACCTGATTGTACGTTTTTTACACGAACCAGTGGTTGAGTTGGGGAGATTCAACCGTTGGTTGGGAAAACTCTCTGTGAATAAAAAGGTAGCTGATTTTTCGTTAAGATAAATCGCTACCAAAATAAAAATATTCTGTTTTGTGTACCGGAAACCCCTGCCAGTGAACTTGCCCCTTCGTTGCAAAATTGGCTTTTTATTCGATCACAATGTTATAATACTCTTCGCCATCTTCCTCATATGGTACTGCATAACATCTTTTTCCAATCAATGTCCGCAGGTTTTGAATATCCGCTAAGTTCGTGGCACCAAATTCTTGATAACAAAGCGTTTTGCTCTTTTCATTTTCTTTTTCATAAAAATCCGTTACGTACACGAGAAACTCGTCCAAAAGCGCCTCAAAAGGAACCTGTGAGATATATTGCGGCGAAGACTCCTCTTCTCCATAACAGTCTGGCTCTGCCTCAAAAGAAAGAGAAGTAACATAAACGTCCCCACGTGCTATTCCATAGGGGTCTTTTGTCCGATAAATTCCTTCTTCTACTTTCTGAAACTCTGGTTTAGAATATTTCTCTGGTGTATAATTTTTAAAGTTTTTCATGTCACTTCGTCCCCCAATCCAATTTTTAAAGTTATCTAATGGTGAGATTCTATCACAAACACACTTATAATTCAATTGCAATTTACCTTAATCTTTTCTCTGTTACATTACACCTCTCGTTTCCTCTCGGGATGATAAATAATCCGAATATAGTCACCATCCTTTCCATCCATATCACCAAGATACATGCGCTCATGTTCAGGCACCGCTAAGTAAAGCTCTTTTAATCGTTCCCTTTTTTGCTCTGTGGGCCATTCCAAATAATCATGGTAAGCCTTAATACAACGTTGTGCAGCATCATCTTCTCCCGCTGTTCGCACGCACCACTGTTCTATCTCCTTGATGCGTTCCTCTTTTGCGATTGGATCTGTAAGCAGACATACTTTCACATTACCCAACTCAGGCATATATAACCATTCTCCCCCAACAGGATAAGAATACAGAATATCCGCCTGAATCATATCTGTAATCTCCTCCAGACTAAATAATCTGTCATCCTCCATACCAATCCGAAAATGCCTGTCCTTATAAACGGTTAATTCTGTGATACACAGTCTGTCGTCCTTACGGTAAAGTGTCGCCTGTTGACTGCCATTTATAGTATTTATTAGAAATTTCCCCTCTTCTCGATATGGCGTACCAGGAGCTGCCGTAAAAGTACACCTTTCGTCTATTCGCTCGCCTTTTTGGATTTCATGAAGATTTTTTAGGTCAGGATTCATCTGTTTCACAATATCTACTACACGCTCATAAAAGCGGTCATTGTCATACATCCAGCTGGCTTCTTGAATCTCAAACTCCCCTATTCCATGGACAGAAAACGATTGATTACAGGGAACTTGCGGCACAACCCAGCCTTTATCTATCTCTTTACGAAACCCTTTCAAATCCACTGCATGCCAGCAGTCAACCACGCCATCCTCATACACCGAAAGCTTCGTGTAAAAATAATTTCCGTTATGGATAATACACGGAATAGATACTCCCTTTATGCGTCTGCTGTAATATATTTGTTCCATTGAAAATATCTCCCATCATCAATTTGCTAAATTGTCTCACATGGATATTTTACTACAAGCGCCCTTACAATTCCATTACATTCTGTTTCATCTCTTCCCTATATTCCAAGCAAATCATAGTAATATCATCAAACTGGGGTGCCTCCCCCACAAAAGCATCAATATCCCCCTTTACCACGGCGAGTAGTTCCTTCGGCGACAGCGCGGCATTGTGTTCCAGAACATTCCCTAATCGCACCATTCCATACAACTCATTCTCCTGATTCGTTGCCTCTGTCACGCCATCCGTATATTGGAATACTTTGTCCCCCGGTTTTAGCTGTATGCAGCCGCATTTGTATTTTGTCCCCTCCAATCCTGCGAGGACAAAACCAGGGGCAATCACATAAGGCTTAAACACACTGTCTTTTCGACAGATAAAAGGAATCTCATGCCCGGCATTCACATAGACGAACTCCCCTGTCACAAGATCTAGCACCCCCTCAAACGCGGTGATAAACAATCCCTCCCGATTTGATTCGCACAACAGCTGATTGACCTCAGAGAACACCTCCCCCAAATCCCTGCCAGGCTGTGTGTGATCTTTGATCAATGTCTTACCAATCACCATAAATAGAGCCGCGGGTACACCCTTGCCCGACACATCCGCAACCACCATGGCAAGATGTCTGTGATCCACCAAAAAGAAATCATAGAAATCTCCACCCACCTCCTTGGCAGGATTCATTGTGGCAAAGATATCAAACTCTTGTCTGTCTGGAAATGCCGGGAACATACCAGGCAGCATATCCGCCTGAATCTGTGTCGCCACATTCAGCTCCGCCCCGATTCGCTCCTTCTCTGCCGTGACATGTTCCAGATGATGTATATAGTCCTTCAAATCCACTGTCATTTTATTAAATGCGTCTGCCAGCTCTCCTATCTCTCCATCCGCATTCACCGCAAGCTGATGTTCCAGATTGCCGTCGCTGATTTTCCGCACTCCCTCTGTCAGCTGTTCGACGGGTTGGACGATGGAATGGGTAATCCGCGACGTCACCACGGACACCGCGGCAATCATACACAGGGCAATGATAATAAATGCCGTGAGCACACTTCTCATTTTCTGATTGATAAATGCCAAAAACTGGTTGTTGCTCTCCGTGATCGCCTCTCCCACATGATCAGCAGGCGCCGTGATCGCATCATAGTCCATCAACACAAAAAAGTTCCAGCCATTCATCCGTATTCCCGCATATCCAAGGACAATCTCCTTGTCCGGATATATTTCCACCGCAGCATCCTTTCCCTCCATGACAATCTCCCGCACCTCGTCATCAAGCTTCGGAGCATCTGTTTTCCCTGTCCCGGCAATCTGTCTTCCTTTTTTATCCACAATAAAAGAGTATTCAAACAAGTCGGAACTGTTTGTCAAAATGGCGTCGCACAGACTCTCCAAGTAAATATCATAGGCAACCACTCCCTTGAGTGTCCTATTCTTGTCATATACCGGGCAGGAACAGGTGAGGGCGGATTTCCCTGAAAGCGCATCCTGATATACATCCGTCCAGTAGAGTTCTCCCTCACCTGCCGCCCCCTGATACCATTCTCTGGTTCTGCGGTCGATTTCTTCTCCGGCTATATGCTTGTAATCCACCTCCACATTGGACAGCAGCATTCCACTCTCTGACACATAATAGATCGCGGATGCCTTGTCAAAGGTTTGTGCCACATTGTCTATCAGATCTCTCGAACCTTTGATCTGCATAAACTCTTTCTTCACGTCCCCCATGGATACGCCCGGCTGCAGATAGACCATGCTGTCCTCAAATCTCGAAACGCCCGCGTTTTCCCTGCCATACAAATCCCCTATATTTTTCGCAGCGAGTCTCACTGACGTCTCTATTGTCTCAATATTACTGCTGATACCCTCCGCATAACTTACAGCAAGAACTCTGACACTCTCCGTGGAAGTGTCGGTCATGATATCCACATTGGTCTTGTAGAGTGCGTCATTTTCCTCCTGCTTGGTTTTTATGATCAGACCTTTGGTGTCCGCAAATTGAAACAATGCAATTCCGCTCACTATGAGCACGGCGACAGCGGAGATTCCCATGGCGGCAGCAAACAGCTTTTTTCCAAGCTTCCCCTTCCTCCTGTCAACCGCCTCCTTATGGTTGACCATGGTGGTAATCGCAATATTTGAATAGACGCTCGCAAATACGGAAACGGGATCTATCACGGGAATGATGGCAAGATAAATCAACACGATCAGCTCGCTGGGTATTCCCAATGGCGACAGTATCATATCCAGCATGGACACAGCCACGATTCCGGGGATTCCCACGATAGAAAAGGAATACATGATAGACCCCATAAAGATGATCAACACTGAATTCAAATTGATATCCACATTATAAATAGTAGTTCCAAATACGGCTGCCACGGCGGCGCATATGATGACGCCGTTTTGAAAGATCGTCATCCCGATCGGCATAATCGATCGAGAAACCTGCTTGTCCAAACCAAGATGCTCAGGAACGTCATCCATTGCCACAGAGACTGTTGAGATACAGCTGCTTGTGCCCACCGCCACAAAGAACGTCCTTTTGACCGCCTTGATATGTTCCCTGACAGAACAGCCCGTCCGCATTTGAATCACACAGAACGACACAACCAATACCACAAACAATATGAGATAAATTAACAGGATCAGCTTAAACAAGGCCGCCACGATACCCCTCATGCCCTCCGCCGAGAACTGGACAGCAATCATTGCGTACATACTCAATGGAAGAAAGATCAAAATAATATCAACCAGTCGGCAAAACGCCTGATAAATCCCCTCCATTCCTCTCTGAATAGCACCCGCTCTCTGCCCGTCAATCAGACCAAGCATAATGCCAAACAGTCCAAAAAACAATAACACTTTCAATGTGTCATTATTCACAAAGGACACAAAAATATTGGTTGGAATCGCATTGACCAAGAAGTCGATTACTTTGAATTCTTCCTGCGCCGTTTCCACTTCCTCGTCTTCATAGTAGCTGACCTCCGTAAAAAAGGACATCTCCTCGTCATCTGCCCCCTGCAATTTCGTGACCGCCTGCTTCGTCTCTTGATCCAGTCTGATATAATCTCTGGCGCCAAGGGAAAGACACACTGCAAGACCTGCCGAAAATAGCAGCATCACTATGACTGCTGCCGCCCATCTCCTGAACAGCCCCCTGCATTTTCCATTGAACAGCCCCCTGATATTCACCGCTACCGCGCATGATACGATCGGCAGCACACACATTTGCAGCAGATTGGTATAGATGATATTGATGGGTGACAGATAGGGTACTATATTTTTGCCATAGATTGCTGTCAGAAATCCTGCGATAATACTGACCAACAGAGTGATCGGGCTTTTCATAATCTTGATAAATAGCTTCATCTCTTTTCCACATCCTCCTGTCCACAGAAGTAATTCCGATAGCGCTCCTGCACATCCGCAACCGTAATCTTGGGGGATGACTCCAGATAAAGATTGACATAATCCAAGAGCTGCTCCTTCTCTCTGGGGATGCCGATACAGAATTCATCCTTGATGTCAGAAAATGTATAGGTACTGGTATAAATCAGCAATTCAGGCTGTGTGAGATATTTGGAATAAAACTCTAACTCGCCGCTGAAAAATCCAAAGACTTCCCCCGTTTTTACCATATTGACAGCCGTGTCATAATCTTCAACCTCCACGATTTTGCATGTTTCAAAGAGCTGCTTGGCAAGCTCCACATGAGAAGTTCCCTCCACCACGGCAATCTTTTCCTGATGCTTCTTCAAATGAGGGACGGGATTGTCTTTGATATCATGTCTGACCATCTCCTGCTTATTGACCATGATTCCAAACTGAAGTTCCAGATAAGGCTCTGAGAAATCCACGTATTTGATCCTGTCCAAGCTATGGCTGTATGTGGCAATGACCATGTCCACCTCGCTATTCTCCAATTTGACAGTCAGGTCATCATAATTATCCGAAGTCCTGTCAAAGAAAATCTCCACTCCTAAAGAATGCGCAAGATCTTCCGCCAGCTCAATATCTATCCCATATAAATTCCCTGCCTCATCCTCCTGGAAAAAGGCAGCCAAATCCTGCTTTGGTATCGCAACACGCAGCATCCCCCTTTCGATAATCTCCGCAATATCAGGCGCTAACTTTTCCGCCCCTTGTGCCGATACCGTTTTTCCGGAAGACAAACAAGCTGCTAATACCAAGAAACTCAACATCATGACTGCACAAAACAATCCTCTCTTCATTTCTCTCTTCATTTCTCTCCCCCTTTACATTTTCGCATATCGAAACAAGATATCCTTTATATTTTCTCCAGATTGCAGGGCCTTGTGCAGTTCCTTTGCCGGATTGGTAAAATGCAGGATACGCCCCCGCAGAGGCTCCAGCAGGCTCTCCTCTCCATAACCCCTTTTCGCCAGCCCTTCCTTCGCAATATCGGTCAATTGATACAGCAAAAGCTTCATATCTTCTTCTGCGGCTATTTCTCTGCCCGTGACAGCCATTTCCCTCAATGCTGCGTTGGATGCGCTAATCCGATGGGCTGCCAAAAACCGTTCCAGCATCTTTGCCGCCTTTTTGTAGTTGTAGGCGATACCCACGTGAAAAGCCGCTGTCACAAAGCTGTCCTTTACAGGCTGAATGCAGTCCCCCCTGACCTCAAGCACATGGTAAGAGTTCAAGACAACACGCCGAAAGCTTCTAAACATCCTGATACACTCTTGCGGGATATCGTTGTCCGCAAAATAATCAGCCAGCCTCGTGGGCTTCATGGCATACAGCCTCTCCCCGTCCGTCTCCACAAAGATTTCCTCCTGGCTGATTGCCCCCGCAAGCTCGTCCAGGGAATCAAATCTCTTGTCATAAATCCCCGTGTTGGGTATGCCGCATCTATCCCAAATCTGATCCCGCACACAGTAGTTGATGTTCCCTTCCCCGCCCAAATCGAGCGAATTGGAGAACAATAATCCCCTGACAAAATCCAGTCGGTTAAACAGATTATAGGTTTCCAACAGATTTGCGTATGGCACGTCTATATGTGTCTGCACGGAAAACATATTGGGAAAATACCGGGCAGGGTCTTTCTCCCTGGCATATTTCTCCACAAATTCCCGAATCATGATATAAAAAGGATCGCAGGTATATTCCACATTTTTCGCCTTGACAGGCCTTGTCCCCATTCCCGTCAATATGCAGTCATAAGTCCTGTAATATTCCTGTGCCAGCTTTAAGAGCGGGAGCATGCGCGCCCGCAATGTGTGGAGGTTTCTCTGCTTTCCCATGGACAACTCAAAGAGCCCATAGGAATAGTCATAGGACACACTGTCACCGTCCCGGGAAACCCTCACAAAGTACCCGTCAGTCCCCTTGATCTCCTCCTGGAATCCATGCTCTTCCATAAGCTTCTCAAGAAACGCAGAACCGATTTCCCTGAACGACACCGCCTCCCCCAGACAGATCACGGGATACTCAAATTCCATGCCGATATAGCCGTATTCTTTTTCTTTAAATGGATCGATTAGATATGTTTTTACGATTTGTTTCGCCCGTTCCATATATGTTCCTCCTCTGATAGCGTTATCTTACCATCAGAGGAAGGAATCACAAGAAAATCAGGCTTAAGACCAGTCAGACGGTCTGTATGACCAAGATATTATGCTTCCACTCTCAACAAATCATGCTCTTTGACTTCCACAGCTTCTCCACTCACAGCATCAACCAACCTGACATAAAGTCTCTGCTTCGCGTGGGGTGCACTCTCCACGGGGTTCATTTCCTCGTCATAGAGCGCCTCCACCTTGACAGACTGGTCATTGCACTCCGGACGCATGATTTCAATCAAATCCCCCACACAGAATTTATTCCGCTGGGTGATTCTCACAAGATCATCCCTGCATTCCTCCACAATACCCAGATAAGTGTACTCACTCACATAGGTACTATTGTCATAGATTTGGTTCTCCTCGCTGGGCTTGCCAAAATAGAACCCCGTGCTAAACTGCCTGTAAGTACATTTCCCAATCTCCTGTCTGTACCAGTCCATATTGGCACGGTACTTCTCCGGACTTTCCAGATAATCGTCAATCGCCTTCCGATAGGTGCGGGCCACCGTCGCCACATACAGCGCCGCCTTCATGCGCCCCTCAATCTTCATGCTGTCAATCCCTGCCTCCACCAGCTCAGGAATGTACTCTATCATGCACAAATCCTTGGAATTAAAAATAAAAGTTCCTCTCTCATTCTCATACACCGGCAGATATTCCCCGGGTCTCGATTCCTCCATCACTGCGTATTTCCAGCGGCAGGGATGCGTACACGCCCCCTGATTGGCATCCCTCCCCGTAAAATAATTACTGAGAAGACACCTTCCGGAATAAGAAATACACATCGCCCCATGGACGAAGCTCTCTATCTCCATCTCCTCCGGGATGTGGGTGCGAATATCACGAATCTCCTCCAAGGATAACTCCCTCGCTGATACCACTCGCTTTGCCCCCAGCCTCCACCAAAAAAGATAGGTTTCGTAATTGGTATTGTTGGCTTGGGTGGAAATGTGAATCTCCACCTCAGGCCAGACCTCCTTCGCAATCGCAAACATACCCGGGTCAGAAATAATCAACGCATCCGGCGATTCCGGCTTCATATTCTTCAATTCCTCAAAATACTCTTTCGCCCCCGCCAAATCCTCATTGTGTGCCAAAATATTAGCGGTCACATATACCTTCACACCGCGGTTATGCGCAAAGGCGATTCCTTCCGCCATCTCCTCCATGGAAAAGTTCTTCGCCTTGGCGCGCAGACCAAAAGCCTCGCCGCCAATATAGACCGCGTCCGCCCCAAAGACAACCGCGGTCTTTAACACCTCCAAACTGCTGGCAGGTATGAGAAGCTCCGGAATATGTGATTGAATATGTTCCTTTGTATTTATGTTCATGTAAATCTATCCCCTATTATATGATCTTTTCCCTATGCTGCCTCTTATGATTTCACGCTAATGCTTCACACTGAGAGTAACACCATCCCCCACGGGCAATATGGTGGTGGCAAGCTGCTCATGATGGGTCAGCTCATACAGATATTCCCGCATACGGGTGTGAATGGTACGGTTGCGTCTGGTGACCGCAAAACGGGATTCAATAATATCCCCGTCCTGCAGCACATTGTCCGACACAAGCAGCCCGCCTGGAGCGAGAAGCCGCAGGATATCGGGCAGGAAATGAATATACTGCCCCTTCGCCGCATCCATAAAAATCAAATCATAGCTGCCCTCCAATGTCTGTAAAATCTCTATGGCGTCCCCCTCCAACAGCGTAATTACATCACTTTTCTCTGCGCGGGCAAAATTCTCCCTGGCAATGAGAATCCTTTTTTCATATTTTTCAATGGTATCAATATGACAGCCCGCAGGGGCATACTCGCTCATCAAAAGCGCAGAAAAGCCGATTGCAGTCCCGACCTCCAGGATGTTTTTCGGCTTTACCATGGCTAATATGAACTTCAATAGCTGCTGCATAGATTTACGGATCACCGGAACCTGATTCTGCACGGCATACTTTTCTATTTCATCCAAAAAAGGAGTGTTGCCTCTATCCATGGAATCGATAAAGGCTGACATTCTCTCATCTATTATCATTCGCCTGCTCCCATCACTCAGTCTTGTCCTCCGCATCTTCCGCGGTAGGCACCATTGCTGCCATAATCTGCTCGGATGTCATGGCGGTGTTCACCTCGTAGGTGCCGGGCTTCACGTCTTCCCTGTACTCGGATAACAGGTATTGCAGCGCAAAAAGCTTACCATCCCTGCTAAGCCCTTTATTCTGCATCAGCTCTCCAATGTCCATAACCGACATATCCTCCGTGACCGTCACCTGTATCGTCCTGCTGGCCTCCTCCGTGGTCATCGCGGGCTCCGTAAAAATCCTGTACCCGTAATCATAACAAATCGCGGCTCCCCTATAGATCACAAACACAACGGCAACAGCCACCACAAGCTTTAAAATCGCCCCGAATACGGCAAACATTAAATTTTTGGTTTTCATTACCTATCCCTTCTTTCCAAAAGCCATGACATGGCTACTCGAAATGCATGGCATCCGTCAGACGCAGATTAATATCCTGCAGCAATCTGCAAAATGCCAACTCCGCCTCCAAGAATTTATCCACCAGCGGATTCTCCCGAAAACCGGCATACTCCCGCTCAAAATTATCAATCTGTTCAAAGGTGGTTGACTCATTGGTCTGCAATTCCAGATTGCGGGCACGGAACTCGTCTATCTGCTTTTTTAGCTCCGGCTGCTGGTTCACAAGGTTACGCTGTGTGTCATAATCATGATAAATCTTTGATGCCAGAATCGCCGCAATCAACTGCTGCAGTGCATTATCAATATTGTTCATCCTTTTAGACCTCCATAATGATGGGAAGTATCATAGGCCTTCTCTTTGTTTTCTTCCAAACGTATTCACCCAGTACATCCTTTGTCACGGACTTTAATTTGCCCCAATCAGTGATTCCCTTGTCCAAACATCCCTGCAAGGCCTCGTCCACCGTAAGTCGCGCCTCCTCAATCAACTCGTCAGACTCTCTCACGTACACAAAACCTCTCGAGACAATATCGGGCCCCGCCACCAGCTCGCCACTGACCTTTTCCAGACTCATCACCACGATCATGATGCCGTCCTCAGCCAGATGCTGTCGATCTCTCAGCACCACGTTACCCACGTCTCCCACACCAAGACCATCCACCAGGATCGCTCCCGTGGGCACCTTGCCGGTGACTTTCGCTGACATCTCGTCAAGCTCCAGCACATCACCAGAGGAAAGAATGAAAATATTGTCCTTCTCAATCCCAAGATTCTCCGCAATCTTCGCCTGGGCTTTCAGATGCTTATATTCACCATGCACAGGAATAGCATATTTAGGATGGGTCAACGTATAAATCAGCTTGATCTCCTCCTGACAGGCATGGCCGGATACATGGGTATCTTGGAATATCACATCCGCTCCCTTCCGCTGCAGTTCATTGATAATCTTGGTCACAGCCTTCTCATTGCCCGGAATGGGGTTGGAGGAGAAGATCACCGTGTCCCCCGCACCGATGGTAATCTTGCGGTGCATATTGTTCGCCATACGGGAGAGCGCTGCCATACTCTCTCCCTGACTGCCCGTGGTAATGATCACCTGCTGCTCGTCGGGATAATTTTTCATCTGATCAATATCCACCAAAGTGTTCTCCGGGATGCTGATACAATCCAAATGCTGGGCAATCTCTATGATATTGACCATACTTCGGCCTTCCACACATACCTTGCGCCCGAATTTATATGCGGTGTTGATGATCTGCTGTACGCGGTCAACATTCGAGGCAAAAGTTGCCACGAAGATCCGAGTGTTCTTGTGTTCATTAAACAGTGTGTCAAACGCTTTCCCCACCGTCTTTTCGGAGGGTGTAAACCCAGTCCGCTCCGCGTTGGTGGAATCGCACATAAGCGCTAACACGCCCTTTTTGCCCAACTCCGCAAAACGCTGTAAATCGATCGCGTCTCCAAACACGGGGGTGTAATCCACCTTGAAGTCACCAGTGTGCACCACGATACCCGCTGGAGAATAAATCGCCAGCGCCGCCGCGTCCACGATACTGTGATTGGTCTTGATGAATTCCACACGGAACTGTCCCACATTGACAGACTGGCCAAACTTCATTACCTTGCGCTTGGTGGTCTTCATCATATTATGCTCTGTAAGCTTGTTCTCTATGATACCCATTGTCAATCGGGTGGCATAAATAGGCACATTAATATCCCGAAGCACATAGGGCAGAGCGCCAATATGGTCTTCATGCCCATGGGTGATCACAAATGCTTTCACCTTATCAATATGATTCTTCAGATAAGTCACGTCAGGAATCACTAAATCAATTCCCAACATATCATCCGCTGGGAAAGACAGGCCGCAATCCACCACAATAATACTGTCCTCATATTCGAAGGCAGTAATATTCATACCAATTTGCTCCAAGCCGCCCAAAGGAATGATTCTCAATCTTGAAGCCGCATTATTCTCTTTTTGCTTTTTCACGCAATTTCCTCCATTTTTATCATAATACAATTCTCACTTTTAAAAAAACTTTTAAAAAATTTTTAGTCACGTATAAAATCAACGTCCTCCATCATATTTGCGAATATTTCAGAGACCGCATTCAATTCCTGTTCATCAGATACGATAGCAAAAACCCCCTCGCTCTCGCCATCCTCAGACATATCTTTGAGTATCAGAGCTTCGCCGTCGCCCTCCTCAAAATCCGTCACCAGAATATAGTTATACCCGCCAATTCTGGTCTGCTCCAACACATAAAAATCCACAGCATCCTCGCTGCCCGCGTTAAATGTAATCTTCTCCAATTTACTCATTCCGATCCTCGTCAAACCTTTTCCTATCCAAGTATCCCTGCAGGATAAACACCGCCGCAAGCTTGTCCACGTACTCCTTGCGATGTTCCCTGCGAATCCCCGCCTCCATCATCGTCCTGTCTGCGGATACTGTCGTAAGTCGCTCGTCCCACATGACAACAGGGAGCCCTGTCCTGCGCTCCAGCTTGTCCCGAAATTCTTCTGTGAGTTCCACACGCACACCCTCGCTGCCATTCAGATGCTTGGGAAGACCGAGTACCAACTCCTCCACCTCGTACTCCTCAATCAGCTCCTCAATCCGAGCCAACGTCCGGCGAAGTTTGTTCTCCTCCTTGCGGCGAATGATCTCCACTCCCTGAGCCGTCAGGAGCAATGGGTCACTCACTGCCACTCCCACTGTTTTCGAGCCAAAGTCCAAGCCCATAATCCTCATAGGATTCCCCTCCTATGACCACTGATTACTCTTAATATACTCCGTCAAAAGCTCCTCCACCAATTCATCCCGTTCCACCTTCATGATCAGGCTTCTCGCACTCATATGGCTGGTAATATAGGTGGGGTCTCCGCTCATGATATATCCCACGATCTGATTTACCGGATTGTAGCCCTTCTCCGTTAAAGCCTCATAAACGGTAGACAAAACCATCTTCACTCCGGTTTCCGGCTCTGACTCGACCCTGAAAAATTGTGTGTTTCCTAAATCCTGCATAATTCCATCCTTCTTCTCAAAATTTCCAAATTTACCCTATTTTCTCTATCTTACCGCATTTTGAGGGAAAATTCAATCATTATATTTGTCAGAGTTAATTTTCGAAGAAAATTTACTCTTGAGTACCTCATCTGACAGGAATCCCTCCACCTGCACCTGATCGATGGTGTTAGAAAGATTCTCCTTCCCTGCCGGAACCGCGACCTTCACATAATCTTTGGTATGTCCCACCCAGTACAGTCCGCCTTCTATCTCCCTTTTATCTTCCCAGAGCACTTCTGCCTGTCTGCCTATGTAATCACTCCGAAACGCCTGTGACTGTCGCTTCTCCAATGCGAGCAGCACGTCGCTGCGGGCCGCTTTCTCCCTGTCCGTGAGCTGTCCTGGCATCCTGTCCGCCTGGGTTCCCCGACGTCTGGAATATTTAAAAATATGCATCTCATAGAATCCCACCTGCTCCAAGAACTCCCTGGTCTGTGCAAATTCCTCCTCTGTCTCTCCGGGAAAGCCCACAATCACATCCGTGGTAATCGCCGGATGCTCAAACACTTGTCGCAATCGTCCCACTCCCTGCAAGTATTCCCCGGTAGTGTAATGTCTATTCATGCGTTTTAATGTCTCGTCGCAACCGCTTTGCAGAGAGAGATGAAAATGAGGGCAGAGCTTAGGCAGCACCGCAAGCCTCTCCACAGTCTCTCTCGTGATAATCCTTGGTTCCAGAGAACCCAATCGTATCCGCTCCACCCCATCCGCCTGGTCGTGTATCCGTTCCACCAGATCAATCAGTCTGCTCTCCCCCTGATAGCCCGCCCCTTTCTCAAAATCAATTCCATAGGAGCTGATATGGATGCCCGTGAGCACAATCTCACGAAATCCCTTCGCCGCCAGCCCGCGAATCTCCGCCAGTATATCTTCCTCCCGTCTGCTGCGCACCCTTCCTCTGGCATAAGGAATAATACAATAGGAGCAGAATTGATTGCACCCGTCCTGAATCTTGATGTAAGCCCTCGTATGCTCCGCGGTCTGCTTCAAGGTCATCGCTTCAAAGTCACAAGGGGTGCTTAAGTCCATCACTGTGGTGCCACCCATAGTCTTGTCCATTTGGTTCTTGTCCCGCTCCGCTAAGAATTCCTCCAAGATCTCCAGCAAATCCCCTTTGCGGTTGTTGCCAATGGCGAGGTCGATACTGTCATCCTTCTCCACCCCGTCCCTGTCTGTCTGGACATAGCAGCCCACAGCCACCACCACCGCCTGAGGGTTCTTCTGCTTTGCGCGGTGAAGCATCTGCCTGCTCTTTCTGTCTGCTATATTTGTAACTGTGCATGTGTTGATAATATAAATATCGGCAATTTGATCAAATGGAACAATCCGATATCCCTTTTCTTGTAAAATCTGTTGCATTACATCCAGTTCATAGGAGTTCACTTTGCAGCCAAGGTTGTGGAATGCTACACTTTTCATACGAAGTCCCCGCTTTTTTTGTATCGTTTTGGCATTGACTTTTACCTGTGAAACCTTTAATATGGTGCAAGAGGGTATGGTACCCTCTGACTATCTAAGGAGGTAACTATTATGAAAACAGTTCAGATTAGCTTAAATTCTATTGACAAGGTAAAGTCCTTTGTAAATGATGTAACCAAATTCGACTATGATTTTGATTTAGTGTCCGGAAGATATGTGATTGACGCAAAGTCCATCATGGGTATCTTTAGTCTGGATCTCTCCAAGAACATTGACCTGAACATCCATGCGGAAGACGGTATCGAAGACGTTATGGAGATGCTCAAGCCCTATCTGGTTTAATCTAGTCGAGGTAGCAGTTTAGCCGCGCCATTCGCGAAACACACTTGTGTATTTTGCATGGCTGAATTGCTACCCCACAATGATCAACTCGTCTGTCTCCAAGGCAGTCTTTACCAATTCTTCAATTCGCTCGTCCAAATTATGTTCATGTCTGCGGATGATATTCACATTCGGCTTGGTCACGGGATGTTTTGCCACAAAAATCGTACAACAATCCTCATAAGGCAGGATGGAAGTCTCAAAGGTTCCTATTTTCTCTGCCACTTCCACAATCTCTTGTTTGTCAAAACCGATCAACGGACGGTAGACCGGAAGTTCGCACACCTCATTGGTAGCCATCAGGGAATTCATGGTCTGAGAAGCCACCTGTCCAATGCTCTCACCGGTGATCAATCCTAAACATTCCGTCTCTTTCGCGATATGCTCCGCAATGCGCATCATATATCGGCGCATGATGATGGTCAGCTCTTCATGGGGACACTTCTCATGAATGTAGAGCTGGATATCCGTAAAATTAATGACATGCAGATAAATCGGGCCCGTGTAGCGTGACACAATCTTTGCCAGATCCACCACCTTCTGTTTAGCCCTGTCGCTGGTGTAAGGCGGAGCGTGGAAATAAACCGCGTCTATCTTCACGCCGCGCTTAGCTATCATGTAACCGGCCACCGGAGAGTCAATGCCGCCGGACAACAGCAGCATTGCCTTCCCGCCTGTACCCACAGGCATCCCTCCGGGTCCCGGGATAATTTCCGAATAAATATAAATCTTCTCACGCACCTCTATACATAAAAGGATATCCGGATTGTGAACATCCACATGCATTTCGGGATATGCCTTCAAAACGGCTTCCCCTATATCCGCGTTGATCTCCATGGATTCTTTCGGATAATCCTTGCGTGCACGGCGCGCGTTTATTTTAAAGGTCTTATTGCGATCAGGATAAACATCCGCAATATACCCGACAATCGTGTCACAAAGTTTCTCAAATCCCTCATCTTCCACATAGACCACAGGGCAAATGCCAGAAATACCGAACACTCGCTGTAGGTGTTCCACCACCTCGTCATAATCGAATTCCGTCTGTGCATCCACATAGATGCGTCCCTGACTCTTACTGATGAGAAATTGCCCCTCACATTTTTTCAGTGCGTATTTTATTTGATGAACCAATGCGTCCTCAAACAGATGCCGGTTCTTCCCTTTAATGCCAATCTCCGCGTATTTTATCAAAAAAGCCTTAAACATTGCTTCCTCCCCACCTTATGGTGTCTTATAATTCAAGCTTGCACGAGTCAAGCCCTGCGTGTATATTTACGCAACATTGGAATTTTATCATATAAAACTCTCAATGTATAGTCCAATTCTTCTTGTGTGGTAAAGACAGAAAAGCTAAAGCGTATGGTGGACTCCAAGAGTGGTTTCTCCACACCGATCGCTTTCAGGGTAGCCGAAGGCTGAGGCTTGCGCGCGGCACACGCACTGCCGGCGGACACATAGATTCCTTCCTCCTCCAAGGCATGCAATAGCACTTCACTCCTCACACCCGCAAAAGAAACGCTGACTACATGGGGCGCCGTCCCCTCGCCGTAAGAGCCATCCGGCAAAAGCCCGTTGACCTTCACACCCTCCATGCGCGCCAAACCGTTGATAAACATCCTTTTGCAGCGATACAGTTGATTCACATCCTCCTCCAAATGATCGTAAAGCATCTGTGCGGCTTTCGCCATGCCCGCGATTCCCGGTACATTCTCCGTGCCGGAGCGGAGATTAAACTGCTGTCCTCCCCCAAAATTAATGGATTGGATTTTCACCTTTTCCCGCACATACAAAAGCCCCACACCCTTAGGCCCGTGAATCTTGTGCCCGCTGACGGAGAGCAGGTCAATATTCATTCGTTTGGGGTATATCCGCGCCTTGCCAAAGCCCTGCACTGCATCCACATGGAACAGGATGGCAGGATTTATCTTTTTGATCAAAGTGCCTGCCTCCGCAATCGGTTGAAGGGAACCTATCTCATTGTTCGTGTGCATAATGGACACCAGAATCGTGTCGGGCCTGATAGAGTCACGCAAATCCTCCAAACGGATGCGCCCGGAGGCGTCTACCGGCAGGTATGTCACCTGAAATCCGAGTCCCTCCAAATATTTCATGGTCTGTATCACCGCCGGGTGCTCTATCTGTGTGGTAATCAAATGCTTGCCCTGACGCTGATTCGCCAGCGCACAGCCAATGATTGCCAGATTATCCGACTCCGTGCCCCCCGAGGTAAAAAAGAGCTCCTTCTCGTTCACCTTGAGAATACCCGCCAAAATCTCCTTGGCATAACGGATATGGTTCTCAGCCGTCCCTCCCTTTCTGTGCAAACTGGAAGGATTGCCATAATCTATGCACATCAGCTTTTTCATCAACTCAGCCACGTCCGGAAACACGCGGGTAGTGGCTGAATTGTCTAAATATACTTCCATGATGATACTCCTTCATTTTTTCACATTTGTTATTCATATAATATGCAGAAAAAGTCGATTTTGCCAGCCCTCCTACTGCTCCAAAAGATAGGAAATCCATGCCAGTATGGTCATGCCCGCAGTCTCCGTGCGCAGGATGCGTCTGCCCAATGTAATGGGGCAAATTCCCTTCTCCTGTGCCATGGAAATCTCGCTCTCCTCAAAACCGCCCTCCGGACCGATAAACACAGCCACCCTTTGCCCTGGCTTGATGGCGGACATCAGCGCGCGGGTGCGGTTCATTCCGCTCTCCAACTCATAGGGAATCAGGCGCACATCCTTCTCCGCCGCCTCCGCTGCCGCTTGCGCAAAGCTTGTCACTGGGCGAATCTGCGGGACGATTGCACGCTTGCTCTGCTTGGCTGCCGCCTCCGCAATACTCTGCCAGCGGGCAACCTTCGCCTCGGCCTTCCGCTCATCCAACTTCACCACACAACGCCTGGATGCCACGGGAACAATCTCATACACGCCAAGTTCCACCGCCTTCTGGATGATCAGCTCCATCTTGTCCCCCTTGGGAAGCCCCTGATAGAGCGTCACCTTTACCGGCAGCTCTACGCCGTCCTCCTTCACAAAACGCAGCTCACAGAGCACGCTCTCCTCGGTAAAACCGATAATCCCACAGCGATATTCACAACCGTCCTGCCCGTTGCTGACGGAAATCTCCTCACCAACCCGCATGCGCAGCACGTTTTTGATATGATTGATATCCGGCCCCGTTATTATGACACTTTTGTCATTCACATTGATTTGATCCGGTTCTACAAAAAACTGATACATAGTTCCCCCTGTACTTGCAAGAAATCCATTTATGCTTCCTTGCGCGCGGTGACGCTCACCCACTCGCCCTGATAAGTGACATCCAACACGGTCAGCCCCGCCGCCTTCACCGCGTCTGTTACCGTCTGTTCCTTGTCGTTGATGATTCCCGAGGTGATATAGATTCCGCCCGGCTTTAACTGCCCTATGATTACTGGTGTCAGAGCGACCAGCACATCTGCAAGAATATTGGCGACAACAATGTCATATTTCTCGTAGCCGACCTGATCCTGCACCGCTTGATCCGTAATAATATTGCCAATCATCATTTGGAACTGATCCTCTCGAATGCCGTTTGTCCTGCAATTCTCCGCCACAGCATCCACCGCGCAAGGGTCTAAATCCGTACCAACCGCATGCTTTGCCCCGAACATCAAAGACAATATTGCAAGGATGCCGCTGCCCGTGCCCACATCCAACAGTTCTGTATCAGAATTAATATATTTCCTCAGCTGACGAATGCACAGCTGCGTTGTCTCATGCATCCCCGTGCCAAACGCCGTCCCCGGGTCAATATGCAGTACCAGCCGACCCGAATCCTCCTCTTTCATCTCCTCCCATGAGGGAATGACTAGAATGTCATCTATATAAAACTGGTGAAAAAATTCCTTCCAGTTGTTAATCCAATCAATATCCTCTGTCTCGTCCACCGTGATGCTTCCCTCCCCAATATCACAAAAGAGCCGCAAACCATCCAACTCTTCCAAGATTTGAGAGCGCAAAGCCTCCATACTCATACTTTGATCCTGCACAAGCAATGTGCCATCCTCATTTTTTTCCACAAAAAAATTGAGATACGCCACACCGTCATCCTCGGGACCATCGGGCAAAATATCCACAAACATCTGCTCCTTCTCCAATGCAGTCAAAGGAATCTTGTCCTCAATCTGGGCGCCCTCGAGCCCGATGTCATAGAGCGCGCTAATAATGATATCCTCCGCGTCGGTGATTGTTTTAAGCCGGAATTTTACCCATTTCATACCATAACTTCCCTTCTGCAATATGCAGTTTTGATTATATCACAGAATTGGACAATTCACCACAAAAAATGTAATCCCCAGCGTGAGCTTGTTGACAAAGATATTTCACACCTTCTCTCATACGGCTGAATTAAGGTTTAAACCCTCTTTATTTATTGCGAAAATAGGGCAGACCATAAACAGTCTACCCCATTTCCCTAAAAACTACATCCCAATGCAAATTCCTCAAACAATGCTGCAAGCTTCTCATCCAGCTTCTTTCTCCTGTTCGGCTGGTGCACCTGCATACCGCACTCCAACAGCAAATCCTCCGCCGTCTGCAAAAAATAAGATATCTTGTGACAGTCCTTGTTGCGCATTTCCGCGCGGAGTTTGAAAATGCCATGATTCGCTTCCTTCATTTCAAAATAATCTGCCTTGCCATATATCCGCTGCCATGTGGATGCAACATTTTCCTGCTCCAGGCTGCAATCCAGCTCCGTCGCCATACCCACAAAGAAGTCCGCGGATGACTCTGAACCTTCCTGTGTATGATACTCATAACATTGGTAGATTTCTGCTGCATTGCAGTCTTCGCAGTCCTCAAAGTGCCTGTCCTTTGGATAGATGACTGTCAGGCTGGTTTCATCCAACAGCTCCACGACTTTCCTGCGCCATGCCTCTGACTCCTTGCGATCCTTGTAATATTCTTCGGATGCTTCCAGCACATCAATCACAGTTCTCCCGATCTCTTCCACATCTGCATCTGCTGGCAGATAGACAAGTTTAATAAATTCTGTGTACAGTCCTCGCCTTTTTTCAGACCGTTGCAAAGTATAAATTTTATACTGCCCATCCTCTGCAATCTCAACCCTCCCAAAGTGATTGTGTTTCCAGAAGGAGACCCAGCTTTTGTACTTGGTATTCTTCTGCCACGCCGCATCGCCTTCTTCTGAAGTCATTTCGGAAGGTGGACTTTCCTTAGTAAATCGGACAGCATCCAGAACCGCACTTCCCACTGCAAAACAACCCTCTGTTTCTGGCATAAGAACCGACCAATCCGCAACAATTGAACCTCCCAATACATGACTTATAATCGGAATTACTGCTATACGCCCTTCGCCTTTACATATCTCTACTAATAAGGGGTATGACGGAACATTCATAATTTGCTGCCCTCCTTACTTTGTAACTCTGTACCACACTTCTATTCCTTTTTCTGCCCATGCCGCCTGAAACTCGTTCAGAACCCTCAGTGAATCTTCCGTTATTATAACATCTGGCAGAACTATTTCAAGGGCTTTCTTGTCATACTCGCTTGTTGACAAAGTTGTTTTTCCCCATGTAAAATTCCCAGATGCATCAAAATATTTCTTCTCTATATTTTGTAATGCTTCCGCATATTTTTCCAGCGTATATTTCAGCTTATTGGGATCTTGGTAACTTTGAGCCGCAATATCCAAACTTTTTGTACTGATTAGTGTTCTGTCGCTCAAGGTGTCCGCCACAGGGAAATTCTTTCCCAAATATTTTCTTTTGTAAAGGTCGGTAAGAAAATCTTCTATCTCAAACCCTCTCTTTGACCAACCTTTCTCCCATACTTCTGCACTGATGTCTAAGGCTTCTTTTAAATTCAAGCTGTTGCTCGTTTTTATCAAATGGTGTGACAACCCCGCATTCTCAAATGCTTCCGTAACCAGCTTCATCTGTTTCCGGGTGAGCTTGATGTTGTCCGTTTTTGACAGTTGCTTTGCTGCGTCAGCAAACTCATCACTCTTACTCAGAACTTTTATGGCATCCGGGAAATTTTTGCTCAGATATTCCAGCAAATCTGCTATTTTAGGAATATCATCCACATTTTTAACTGCAAACTTTCCGACTTTCCCAACTGCTTTAGCTGCATCGCCTGCAATGGGCACAAGACCCAAGGCACTCAAACTTGCGAACACATAGTCTCCATGCGAGATGTTCCCCACCACATCTCTTATGTCTACATATGGGATAAAACTGCTGGCGATCTGTCCCATAACGGTGGGAAGGCTGTCGGTGTCCTCAATGAAATCACCCGCCACAAAGCCACAGATAAACTCCCATGTATAATCACACCACTCTTTGTTATACTCGTACGGATCTGTACCCTCTATGTATTCCTGAAAATCCAAACGTCCATCTTCATCAATGTCCGCTTCCAGCGGGTCAAATCCATTTATATACTCAAAGCCATCATTCAATCCATCATTGTCCGTATCTGCCTTATTCGGGTCAGTCCCGATGATCATTTCCTCCCCATCAGGGAGTCCATCCCTGTCTGTATCCATATCCAAAGGATTCGATAACAATTTTCCTGTGACAATTACCTGTGTTTTATCGCTGTTATATTGATAATTTAAGTCTACAACTTCTCCCCCATCGGGCAGTCCGTCCCCGTCTGTGTCTGGATTCCGTTTGTCCAGTTGCAACTTTACCCCGTTAAACATAACCATGTTATCTTCATAGAAATCCGGAATGCCGTCGCCGTCCGTGTCGATGGAGATATCAATTTTCTGGTTAATCTTGTCATAAATCCCCGCGAGGTCAGATGCTTGGGATGCCAGGTAAAAGACTCCGGCGGTGTTACTCGCCAACGGCTTTAAATAATTATCAAAATAACGTTTCAGGTAGCCTGTGCTAGAACCCAGTCCCACTGTATGGATTTGAACCTCCTGAGTGTTTGCCGAGCGAACCACCGTTGCATGTTGTCCTGTGTCATCCGCCTCGCCATCGCTCAATACAACCATCATCCTAAGTATACTGTCATCCGCTGGTCCAAACAGTGAAAAGGCACTGTTGATGCCCGCATACATTCTCGAACCGCTGCCATTGGACTTAAAATATTCTGTTGTCAAATACTTCTTGACGATTTCCTTGTCATCCGTTAGGCTGGAGGTCAGCTTGGATGCCGTGTTGGTGAACTTTACAATCCCCACCTTGCTGCCGGAAGGCAGCTTGTCTATTAACGTCTGTGCCACAGACAGCCTTTGGTTGGAGCCGTCATTGTAGTCCATGCTCCCGGAATCATCAATGACAAGCACAACCTCTACTCCTGAATATCCTGTAGTGCTCCACACATCCTGCCACTCAAAGGCACTCTCAAACACTTTTCTGTTTAACAGGACATACTTTGAAAAATGCGTTACCTCAGTAGACGCAACATTACCTTCCAGACGAGTATCAAGTGCTTCCAGTAGCTGCGTTCCTTCGTTAAAGTAATAGATTATCGGGTCAAACGCAGTATCCTCAAGTAACGCTTCGTCAAACTCAAACCTGAGGATGGCTTTGTCAAAACTTCCGTCCACTGAAAAATCATAAGCCCCTCCAATGTAGCCGGGCATATCGGTGGGGAAGAAAAAGTCGTTCTCATACTTTTTAACTGTCAGCGATTCCACCTGTTCGCCGGACAGCACTGTTTCCACAGATACTTTGACAGTGTCTGTGCTTTCTGCTTTGACGGTGAGCGCAAATGCATCCTCATAAACCAGAGGATTCGTTCCGAGTTCGATTTCCTTTGAGTCGGAAACACCGTCAGAATCCGTATCTTTTAACAAGGGATTGGTTCCGTATAATCGGATTTCATCCGCATCGCTTAAACCGTCTTCATCCGTGTCCGGTTCGAAGATACTTGTGCCAATTTCTATTTCCGACAGATTGGACAATCCATCACCGTCCAAATCCTCGTCACCATCTGCTACGCCATTGCCATCCGTATCCACATTCAAAGGGTCTAACACAAGGGAATACAGTTCAATAAAATCGGACAGACCATCCCCGTCAGTGTCAGTTTTATTTTTGTCCGTCCCAAAATAATCTTCAATATAATCCGGCGCGCCATCATTGTCGGTATCCAAATTTAAGTCTATCTCTTTATTTAAGCCCTTGTAGGAATAAAGCACATAATTGTCGGGCTCATCCCCTGTCTCGCCGCCACTGCCTTTCATTCCAAAGAAAACGCTTCCCCTAAGAGCTATTGTGCTGTTATATGTCGCATTCCTCACAACATAATGGCTTCCTTCGTGCTCCTCGATAACACCATTCCAGATTTCCGTGATTTCCCTGTCAAAATCAAACTCTAAAACCCAGTCCTCCAAAGCGGTATCCGTATTGTTTGTTATGGAAATAGAGCTCGTGAATCCAATCCCCCAATCGCTTTCAACCCGGTACTCTATGGTATAATCTTCCGTTTTCACTTCTGTGCTTGTTCCGATAAGTTCATAGTTCTCTGGGAAACCCCTGAATGCGTGGTTGCCGGAAATACCGAACTCTATGCTTCCGCCGACGGCAATGTCCTGATTCCAGCCCGCATTCTTGATCACATATTTTTTATCGTTATGTTCGGATACTTCCGCATTCCAGATATTCGTGATCGCATTATCATAGTCAAAACCCAGACACCAGTTCTGGATTGTACCATCTCCGATGTTTTCCAGTTTAATGTTGGCATTGTATCCCGTGTCCCAATAGGATGCCAAAGTGAATGTGACTTTGTAGTTTTCCCCTTCAAACACCTTCTCGGTTGTTTTCTGATCCCATTCCTCGATTCCTGTTTCATCTGTAGGTATGTCTGCATCACTTCCTGCTGTAGTACCATTTTCAGCTTGCATTTCAGACTCTGTTTCTGCTTTATTTGTCTCTAAATACTCACTGGCAGCTTCTACATTTTCCTGCGCATAAACCACAGGTACATTGACTACGCTAAGTTCCATTGCTATCACAAGCAGAAACGCCAATGCCCTTTTCCATGCTCTCTTCATGTTTCTTTTCATGTCTCTTTTCCTCCATTTGTAATTACAACAAAATATCCGTGTTGATTATAAGGCATTCATTTGAATTTATTATGATAACGTAAGAAAAACGACGAATTATGTCATTTTTCCTCTCAAACGACTTTTTGAGGCGTCTTTATTGAGTGACATTTTTCTATAAATGGAAATTATTATTTTATATATTTGTACAATATCATATAATAAGAGTGCATATCTGTGTCATCTTAATATTCACTTTTATAGCACTATCTGTATTAAAAAAGAAAAGACATCATCACGAAAACAAAACGTTTTACAAAAAATTGGGGAATGATACAAATGATAAATATTGCAATCTGCGACGACGATGAGGTAATGACCTCCCTCATTGAAGAGATGCTTTATAAGATAGCAGAAAAACAACATATAAACATAGACTGTGCCGTCTTTTTCGATGGTTCCACACTTGTGGAAAATATCCGACAAGGGTCATACTATGACCTGATATACCTTGACATTGAGATGAATAAGATCAGCGGAATCAGTGCTGCAGAGCTGATAAGAAATATGGATATCCCGGCACTGATAGTCTATGTTTCCGGTTACGAACAACATTTGAAGGAGTTGTTTAATACGGAACCATTCCGCTTCTTGTCAAAACCTATAAATGCCGAAACTTTCCATTCTGTTTTTATAGCCGCATATAAGCATATCAGGCAAAAAGCAGAATATTTTTCTTATACTTACAATAAAAATTTCATAAAAGTCCCATTGAACCAAATTTATTACTTTGAAAGCCGCAGCCGAGTAATATACATTCATGTGGTTGAAATCATAAAACTTGAAAACACAGAGTACGATGAAACAGAATATAGATTTTATGGAAAAATGAATGATGTCGAAAAACAACTTTCAGAGAGCAATGTGCGTTTTATTAGAATACACCAATCCTATCTTGTAAATTACGATTTCATTAAAAGTATGAATTTTACAAGCGTGGTCATGTCCGACGGAACTTCACTTCAAATCAGCGAGAACAGACAGAAAAGTGTGCACGCTCAATTTTTCTCTATGACAGGAATGGATGTGCATGGCAATAAATAAATATGAACTACCGAACATCCTCATGGTTCTTTTTTCTGCACAGATTGCCAGATAAAAATCATCATAGTCAGTCTTCTTGCCAGATATTCCAAAACATGATAGAATGTATCATATTTTGTACGGTTGAAGGAGGTTGCGATATGGATCAGGCTGAGAAAGAGGCGCTGGAAGCACAGCGTCAGGAGATATTGCAGCGGCGGGCCCAGTTTTTCATTGACAATCCGGAACTGGCCGCCTGGATGAAAACAAAAAAGATGATTTATCGTTTTATGGCGGGTTATTTGATATTACATACTGCCCTCTCCATTGTCGTTATGGTATTGTCGGAAATTCTCACGGGCAGGATTTTGGCTATGGAGATTGCAAAATGCCTGTTTGGGCTGTTCTGGCTTTACCTGTTTACGAACACTTCCGGAACCGGGAGCTGGAGACTGCATGTCATGCTCTATGTCTCTGCAGTAGGTAATCTTATGACGGTACTGAACAACAGCGACATCATACGGGGCACCCTCCTCGCACTTCCGCAGATGCAGCTTGGATATATGTTGTTATATGGCCTACTTATCGTGATGGAAATCCTGTATCCGGCTCTGCTGTTTATCATCGCCACCTACCTCATGGCATTTCGCAAGCATCGCGAATGGTCCGAACAAGTGGAAGCCATGTACAAGTCATCCATACAGGGGACGACTGGCAGTCCTTCCTAAGTTTGACAAGGGCGCACGCACTCCACGTGTGTGCGCCCTCTGGAACCCCGCTGTAATACATCCCTTTTATTCATTTTCTCTAAGCCGCTCCACAATGGATTTCCCCTTTGTAAACCGATATACAATCAGCGGCAACAAGGCTCCCAGCAATAGAAACACGGGCACGGCACAAAGTACTGGCACTATGGTATAACGGAAGGAAATAAACCAGAACGTATTCTCCAGTAGACTTCGTGTCAGCGGTCGGAATACCAGACACAGCAACAGTGATAAAAACCCCGCAAAAACAGCGTAGAAGATTCCCTCATACACCAGCATACGTTGAAGCTGACTACCTGTCATACCCACGGACTGCAACATAGCGAATTCATGACGTCTCGTGACGATTCCTGTCAGAATAGCGTTGAAAAAGTTTAACACGCCCACCAGTCCCACAATAAAGCACAGCGCACCGCCTAATATCAGGAACATATTGCAGAAGTCTTCAAAGTCCGCCCGAAGCACAGCCTTGCTCTCATACATCACATCCGACGCTTCCCCTGCGGTATAATCCGCCAGAAATGCCTCGGCGGTCTCCTCCGCCCTCTCGTCCGGCGTGTCAAAGGCATAAAACATGGCATACAGCTCCTGCCCGGAATCCTGCTGCAACGCATCCTTCGTCAACACGGCATTCACGGATGCGTCCCTAGCGAAGCGGTAGCTTAATCCATAAGGGACACCCACAAGGGCACAAACCGTATATTCCTCCTCTTTACTATCCTCGTGAATGTCCCAGAATTCCTCAGGCGTTTCCTCACCACAGGGCTCCCCCGTGCGGCTGTCAAGGATTGTATAATTTCTGTAGGTTACTGGAATCTGATCTCCAACCTGCAAATTCTGTGACATGATATTTCCACTATCATCTGTGTCTGCCAGAACTGCGATCGCCTTCTGAGAGGCATCACGCAACGGTGCAAGATCTCCCTCATAGACCACCAGCTTGTCAAGCAGTTCCTCATCCATACCCTCCACCTGTAAACCGGATTCCAAAAGCTCTCCCCGCCTCGACGCGAGCGCTACCCGCTGGTCCAGCATCTCTCCGTCATAAAAACAGTTTGCCCGAAACACCTCCTCACTGACCCAGCAGATAGGAAATTCATATGCCCCCATGGAATATGCCGCTCCCTGCAGGGACATCTTTGCATTTTGCCTGATTTCTTCCATGACATTTTCCGGCAGGGCTGCGGATTTGTCTCCGCCCGAAAAACGAAAATACATCGGAGTGCCCACCACAAAGTCCATCGCAGCATATTGGCTGATATACTTTTCCGAATCAAAGCTTTTTACGAAAACAACCACCAGATTCAGCAATACCACCGCAAGAGACAGGGACAATACCACCAGGACGGCCCTCGTGCGGTTTCGTCCAAGATTCGCAAATGCCATCTGCCCAATCCCTGCCCCTCTGGTAGCGCGCCGTTTCTTTGACACGGTGTTATTTTCCACATAGCGAACCGCCTCCACGGGAGTGATTTTCGCTGCCATCCTCCCGGGACGGGAACAGGAGATCAGCACCGTGACCAAGGAGAAAATGACTGCTCCCACAAATATCATGGGAGAGATGCTGTTTTTTGTAGTGGATAAAATAGAGGCTGTACGGATGACTATAGGGGAGAGCACACAACCTACGACATAGCCCAGAACGCATCCCATCGGAATCCCCACCACGGACAAATACAATGCCTGCAGGCGCACCATCCGTCGAATCTGCCTTGGCGTGGTGCCAATAGTCTTTAACAGTCCGTAAAAGCGAATATCCGTGCTGACAGATATTTGAAAAATATTATAGATAATCAAATATCCTGTGAAAACAATCAGTATCAGGAATGCCACAAGAGCAAGCATGGTTGTTGTGTCCAGATTGCCCCCCAACTCCTCCGTGGAATACCCCCAGTTCACACCGATTCTCACGCAATCCTCCGCATCCCGGTTCTCCCACTGATAGCCAAGGTCTGTGTCAATCTCTTCCATAGTTGCCTCAAGATTAAATCTCGAAGTGAGCATCACATTCATATCCGTGCGGAATGCCTCGCCTCCCGCCGCCAGATATTTCTCCTGCACTTGCTCCAAATACTCCCGGGAAACATTGATATAATGTACCGGCATCAGATTGTCATATTCCCAGAAACCCACCAGAGTAAACACGTCCCGCTGCTTCAGCTCCGTACCCAAACCATTTCCCAGCATAAAGGTCAGATCCACCTGCGTGCCGACCTGCGCCGGAAGCCCGAGCTTCTGCAAGGCGGCAGTATCCATGGCAATCTCCATGCCACTCTGCGGCATACGTCCGGTAGTGGGAAGCGCGTAGCTCCATTTTGAGGTATTGGCGTCCATCCAGCTTATCTCCGCAGGAACCTTGGCAAAAGGTGCCTCCGTGGCAAAACCACAGGTCGTCCTAAGCCCATATGCCTTCACCTTGGGGTGCTTGGAAAGATTTTGTATTTTTGCCTCATCCACCTCTTTAAAGGCGCCGTGACTATATCCTCCAATCTGCCGGAAATTATATTCCTCGTAGCTTGCATTGATGGACATGATAATTGTGAAAAGGGACGTGAATAACATCGTGGTGAGTGCGATGGCGAATATGGCAATCAGATTTCGGGTCCTGGATGCCATAAGCTGTCTCATACTCAGCATTCGGATACAATGTCTGTTTTTTACATTCATGATCACACCCCCTTACACCCGTGTCACGATCCTGCCATCCTCAATGCGGATGATTCGGTCGGCAAGTTGGGCGATCTCCTCATTGTGGGTGATCATTACAATGGTCTGGGAATATTTCTGGCTGGTGACCTTCATCAGACTCAACACGTCCTGGCTGGTATTGGAATCCAGATTGCCGGTGGGCTCATCCGCGAGGATGATGGCAGGCTTGGTCGCCAGTGCCCTCGCAATCGCCACGCGCTGCTGCTGTCCACCTGAGAGATTGTTGGGCAGGTTGTTCAGCTTGCTGTCAAGCCCCAGCGTCTCAATAATGCTGTCAATATATTTCCCGTCCGGCTGTTTGCCATCCAATTGCACCGGAAGCACAATATTTTCATAGACATTCAAAACCGGCACGAGATTATAATTCTGGAATATGAAGCCAATCTTCCTGCGTCGGAAAATTGTCAGTTCCTCGTCCTTTAACAAAAATATCTCTTTGCCGTCCACTGTGACGTTTCCGCTGGTGGGTCTGTCCAATCCGCCCAGCATATGTAAAAGCGTGGACTTGCCGCTGCCGGACGTCCCCACCACCGCCACAAACTCTCCTTTCTCCACTGTGAAATTCACCCCATCCAAGGCATGAACCGCCGTCTCCCCCGAACCATAGATTTTCTTTAAATCCTTTGCCTGTAAAATTTGCATAGAATACTCCTTTCCTCTTTTCACGCGCAAAATCTGTATGCAGCAAAAATTTCTTACCACATACAGATTATCTCACAGAAATCTTTCTCAATTCTTTCAGGGATGAAAATCATTCTTACACTTTTGTAAGAATATTACTTAGGCAGAAATACCGAGAACATGCTCCCCTGTCCTTCAGCAGATGTCAGTTTAATATAACCGCCCTCTCCCGTGACAATCTGTCTGGCAAAATAGAGTCCGATTCCCACACCCTCCTGATCCCTCACGGTCTCGGAGCGGTAAAATCTTGTGAATATTTTCGCTTGCTCTCCCTCGGCAATTCCTACCCCGCTGTCAGCGACATCAATTCGCACAAACATTTCGTAATTCGTCACGGTGATCGCAATGCCCCCCCGTTTCGTATATTTCATTGCGTTATCCACGATATTGCCTAGCGCCTCCGCCGTCCATTTCGGGTCATATTGCGCATAGGCATCCGTACTCTGTATCTCGAACTCCAACCCCTTATCCTTCGCCTTGGCAGCGAATTGCTCAAAGACGTTTTGCAGCATGGGTTGTATTGGCGCCCGCCGGGGAGACAATGTCAGAATACCATTCTCCAATCGTGAAAGCTTCACAAGGGAATCAATCAAGAAACGCAATTTTTCTGTTTGATCGTGCAGTGTCTCCACGTTTCCCCGCATTTCTTCAGACAGTTCTCCTTCCTCCAAAAGTTCACAATGTAGAATCAGATTAGCCAAGGGAGTCTTGGTCTGATGGGAGATGTCTGCGATCAAAGTCTTTATTTTATCCTTTTCCATGGCCACATTCTGGGCAGAGACAGCAGAAGCAGACAGATAGTGGGTGAACTTTGTCTCCAACGCCGACAGGCGGCTCTCGTCAAAGCGGCTCTCCACAAAATCTCCCTCCATGGCAACATCCAGCATCCGCTCAATGGTATCTATTGTCCTCTTAGTACGTCTGCTATTCCAAATCACCACAAGCACTACCAGAATCAAACCTACTGACACCAAAATCCACATCCCGTTACTCATGCTCCCTCACCCAGCTATAACCAATTCCATAAATTGTCTTAATATCATCCCATGCCCCCAATTTATCGCGAAGCCTTTTGACCGCCACAGAGAGCGCATTTTCATCTACATACTCCGTCCCGTCGGACCAGATATGCTCCATCAGATTCTGCCTGCCTATGACAATCCCCTGATTCTCCACCAACAGCAAAAGCAATCTTTGCTCGGTCTTGCTAAGCTCCACGGGAATGCCGTCCACACGAAAGCACATATTATCAAAGTCAAATTCAAACCGACCAATCTGATAAAATCTGCGCCCGCCTGACCCGTCCTCCGCTGCCACGCGGGCCTTCCTAAGCTGGGTATTGACCCTCGCCCGCAATACGGACAGGGAGAAGGGTTTTGTGATATAATCGTCCGCCCCCTGCTCCAAACCTTCCACAATATCCATATCAGTGTCATTGGCGGTCAACAGGATCACAGGGATTGTCGGGGTATCTGCTTTGATCTCCCGCAACAGATCAAGCCCACTCCCATCAGGCAGATTCACATCCAAAATCACCAGAGACGTGCCTCCGCACAAAAGCTGTTCCCTTGCCGTCCTGATATTCGGACATGCCACCACCTGCCTGTCCTCCATTTTCAAAGCCTTACACAGACCTTGATTCAAACCCATATCATCCTCAATGATCAGAAGTTGTTCCATGCATATACCTTTTCCATGTGATATTTTCCATGTGATAACAAGAGCAGCCATCCCTGTAACAAATGACTGCTCTCTGATAACCTGCTCTTATTTCCAGAATTTTTTCTTTTTGCCATTACCTTCTTTGGTGTCCTTGCCTGCCTCCGCGGAAGTCTCATCTGACTGCTTTGTGGCGTTTAGGGAATCCCCCGTCAACGCGTCAAATTGTTTGAGCAGCTCCTTGGCCTCCGGCTTTAATTTATCAGGCACGGTCACCACAAGCGTCACATAGTGGTCGCCGCGGATATCCTTATTGCGAAGCGAAGGAACACCCTTGCCTCTCAGACGCACCTTGGTATCTGTCTGGGTGCCCGCCTTCACGTCATAAATCACCTTGCCATCCACCGTATCAATATAAATCTCACCGCCCAGCGTCGCCACCGCAAAGGACATGGGAACCGTTGAATAGATATTGACATCCTGCCGCTGGAAAATAGGATGTCTGCCCACGATCACTTCCACCAGCACGTCGCCCCTGGGTCCACCGTTCGTACCAGGCTCTCCCAATCCCGGCTGACGCACGGACTGCCCATTGTCGATACCTGCGGGAATCTCCACAGAGTATCTCTTCTTCATGGGAATGTATCCTGTACCATAACAGTCTGCACATTTGTCCTTGATCACCTTACCAGTTCCCTGACACTCGGGACAAGTCTGTACCTCGCGAATCATCCCGCCAAAGAAGGCCTGCCTTGTCACCGTCTTCTGCCCTCTGCCGCCGCAAGAGGTACATGTCTCGGGGCTGGTTCCGGGCTTTGCGCCGCTGCCGTTACAGGTTTTACATATTTCTTTGACTGTCAGATCAATCTCCTTGCTGCATCCGAACACGGCCTCCTCAAAGGTGATCCTCACACTGGTACGGAGATTGGCGCCCTTCATGGGCCCATTGCTGCGCGCGCTGCTTCTGCGCCCGCCGCCAAAGAAGTCGCCAAAGATATCACCAAAAATATCATTAAAATCCATACCACTGAAATCAAATCCACCGGCGCCCGCACCACCGTCGAAGGCAGCATGACCAAATTGGTCATACTGCTTCTTCTTCTCAGGGTCGCTCAACACGGCATATGCCTCTGACGCCTCTTTGAATTTCTTCTCAGCCTCGGCATCTCCGGGATTCATATCAGGGTGGTATTTCTTCGCAAGAACACGGTACGCTTTTTTAATTGCAGCCTCGTCAGCGTTTTTATCTACGCCCAGGACTTCATAATAGTCTCGTTTCTGCTCTGCCATGGTAATCAACCTTTCCTAACATCTCAACTAATGGGAAGAACGCTGATTTTGCGTTCTTTTATGCGAGGCATAGAAGTTCTTGGCGTTTCACCCTCTGGTGAAGCGCCATTAGAACTTCTCCTCGCATTTATACCTCACGGAAGTCCCCGTCAATTACATCATCCTGGGGCGCGGAAGAGGTGTCGGCGCCTGCCGCTCCTCCCATATTGCTCATATCAGGTCCGGCCTGACCGCCCTGCGCCTGCTGCATGCTCTCATACATTTTGGTGAAAAGGGACTGCGCGGAATTGGTCAGCTTCTCCTTCGCCGCCTTCAATTCATCCATATCGTTATCGCTCATCTCTTGATCCTTGGTTCTCTCGAGAATCGCTTTCACCGCATCCAGATCAGCCTGCACCTGGGATTTCTCGCTCTCGGAAACCTTGTCGCCAACCTCGTTCAATGCCTTCTCTGTCTGGAATACAAAGGAATCAGCGTCATTTCTGGTCTCCACTGCCTCCTTGCGCTTCTTATCCTGCGCCTCAAACTCAGCAGCTTCTTTCACTGCTCTCTCGATATCGTCATCGGACATATTGGAGCCTGCCGTGATGGTGATATGCTGCTCTCTGCCCGTGCCCAAATCCTTGGCGGACACATTCACGATACCATTTGCATCAATATCAAAGGTAACTTCAATCTGAGGGATTCCTCTGGGTGCGGGAGGAATACCATCCAGTCTGAATTGTCCAAGAGACTTGTTATCTCTGGCAAACTGTCTCTCACCCTGAACCACATTAATATCCACCGCGGTCTGATTGTCGGAGTAGGTGGAGAACACCTGACTCTTCTTGGTGGGGATCGTGGTATTTCTCTCAATCAATCTGGTTGCAATACCACCAGCGGTCTCAATGGAAAGTGACAGTGGTGTCACATCCAACAGAAGAATATCACCAGCGCCTGCGTCGCCTGCCAGCTTACCACCCTGCACGGATGCACCTAACGCAACACACTCGTCAGGATTCAGCGTCTTGGAAGGCTCCTTGCCCGTGAGCTGTCTCACCTTATCCTGCACTGCGGGAATACGGGTAGAGCCGCCCACCAGAAGCACCTGGCCCAGATCGGAATTGTTCAATCCCGCATCCTTCATGGCGTTCTGCACAGGAATCGCGGTTCTCTCCACCAAATCTCTGGTCAGCTCATCAAATTTTGCACGGGTCAGATCCATCTCAAAGTGCAGAGGACCATTTGCGTTCATGCTGATGAAGGGCAGGTTGATATTGGTGGTCATGGCGCTGGAAAGCTCCTTCTTAGCCTTCTCTGCCGCGTCTTTCAATCGCTGTGTCGCAATCTTATCCGCGCTCAGATCCACGCCCTCTTTATTCTTGAATTCTGTTACCATATAATCAATCAGCTTGTTATCAAAATCATCTCCGCCCAGATGTGTGTCGCCGTTGGTCGCAAGAACCTCGATCACGCCGTCGCCAATCTCAATAATGGAGACATCAAAAGTACCGCCGCCCAGATCATACACCATGATCTTCTGCTCTTTCTCATTGTCCAGACCATAAGCCAATGCTGCCGCCGTAGGCTCGTTGATAATACGCTTTACATCAAGACCTGCAATCTTGCCGGCGTCCTTGGTTGCCTGACGCTGAGCATCGTTAAAATACGCGGGAACCGTGATTACTGCCTCCGACACCTTTTCACCCAGATAGCTCTCCGCGTCAGCCTTCAACTTCTGCAGAATCATTGCGGAAATCTGCTGAGGGGAATATTTCTTGTCATCAATGGTACGTCCGTGATCTGTACCCATATCTCTCTTGATGGAAGCAATCGTTTTCTCCGCATTTGTGACAGCCTGACGCTTTGCGGGCTCACCCACCAGACGCTCTCCTGTCTTGGTGAAAGCCACGACAGAGGGTGTTGTCCTTGCGCCCTCAGCATTTGCGATAACGGTGGGTTTTCCACCTTCCATAACAGCCACACAGCTGTTGGTTGTTCCTAAATCAATACCAATAATCTTGCTCATTCTATTTTCCTCCTAAAATGATTATATATTTGTTTTCTGAAAATTTATGATGTCACCGCCACCATACTGTGCCTGAGCACCGTATCCCGGTAGGTGTATCCCTTTTGAAGCTCTTGGGCTATGATGCCCGATTCATATTCCTCGCTCTCCACCTGCACCACGGCATTGTGAAAGTTCGGGTCAAACTCACAGCCTACCGCCTCAATGGGTTTGACTCCGATATTCTCCAGCTCGGTAAGCAATTGCTTATAAACACGGTTCATACCATCCACAAAAGGATCTTCCTTCTGTTCCTCCGGAACCACCGCCAGACCCCGCTCAAAATTGTCCACCACAGGAAGCACCTTCTCCAACACACTTCTTGCCCCCGTTTCGAACATGGCCTGTTTTTCTTTTTCCGTGCGTTTGCGGAAATTTTCAAACTCCGCCATCTGGCGCTTCACCCGATCCTCCAACTGCTCGATCTGCTCCTTGTAGCTTTCCGCTTTCTTATCCAGCTTTGCCTGCTTCTTGGCGGCTTTCTTCTCCGCCCATGTCATACCCTTTTCTTCTGAATCACCGCTTTCCGCATCACAGGTCTCATCTTCCGCTGCGTCCCCGGTCGGTTCATCCAATTCATCCTCGCCGATTTCGCCCTGCGCGGCAGCATCTACTTCCGCCTCAGCTTCCGCTTCACCTTGCATGGTCTGCTCTAAATCCTCTTGCATATGTTCCTCCATGCTGCACCTTCCTTTCTATTCCATTCCATCCCAAATATCCGGTATGCACTACACTAACTATGCTCTCCATCCCGATAAAGTTCATCCAGCTTGCTCTGCAGGGATTTAAGCGTTCCTATCACCCTGTCATAATCCATGCGCTTAGGGCCCACAATTCCTATCGTTCCCCTCATGCCTTCCCCCAATTCATAGGTTGCCGTCACAACGCTGCAGTCGCGCATGCTTTTTACAGATGTCTCGTCTCCGATATAAACCTGAATATTCGTGCCAGGGTTCTCCGACAGAGAATCTTGAAGGAGATTGCCCAAAAGCTGTTTCTCCTCGAAGGTGTTGATCAACTCGCTGGCCTTCTGCTGATCCGCAAGCTCGGGATATCGGAAAATATTATTGGTCCCGCTGGTGTAAATCTCCAGATCATCCTCCGCCTTGATCGCCTCTGCCACCGCGTCGATGACTTCGCTGACGATGGCGCTGTGAATCCCTGCCTGCTGCTTCATGGCCGATATCATTCCTAAGTTGATATCCTGAATGGACAATCCGGTGAGATTCGTATTCAACAGAATATTCAACTTCAAAAGCGTTTCGTCGGACAGCTCCTCCCGCACGTTGAGAATATTGTTCTTGATCACATTCCCCTCTGCCACAATCACCGCCAGAATCTGTCCCTCGTCCACCCGGGAGAGCTGCACAAATTTCACTTTACTGCCATGGGTCTGGGGCGCTGATATCAAGGTTGCGTATTGGGTGTCCCGGGCAAGCACTTTGGCAACCTGCTGCAGCATTTGCTCCATCTTGTCCTGACGCTCCAAAAGCATCTCCTTCATTTCCACAACTTCCCGTTCCTTGGCTTCCATCATGGCATCCACATAAAAACGGTATCCCATATCGGAGGGAACACGCCCCGCAGAAGTGTGGGGCTGCAAAATATATCCCATCTCCTCCAGGTCGGCCATCTCGTTTCGGATGGTTGCGGAACTCAGGTTCAGGTCAGTGTACTTAGAAATGGTTCTGCTGCCTACCGGCTCACCCGTCTCGAGATAATTGCGGATAATCGCCTGCAAAATCTTTGTCTTTCTTTCGTCCAACTGCATCCCCTCACTCCTTCCCTGCCCATCCTCTGTCCACAGTTTGGGTATACTCTGCTGTTTGTCTGTTAGCACTCGCTTTAGAAGAGTGCTAACATCTTTCTTACATAAGATATCACCATAGGATTCCATTGTCAACAGATTTTCAGGAAAATAATTCTAAAATAATTCTAAATAAAGCACGTTAAAAGGGTATGCAATTTCTCGCATACCCTTCAATAGTATTCCCGTTATAGATAAATTTTAGATACCAAAGCTGCCCTTGAACTCCATGTTCATTACATAATAAACTGTCTTCTCCTCAGCCTTGACATACAGATCGATGCTGGTCAGGTCAGAAACCTTCTGCTTCAGATCGTAATGCCATACATCCTTGGCAATCTTGATCAAATCCTCCTGAGTATAGGACTTGTCAGGAAACTCGATATGAACCTTGCTGTTAAGCTCTACCTTCTTAGCAGGAGCTTTCTTAGCAGTCTCCTTCTTCACAGTTGTTTTCTTTGCAGGAGCCTTCTTAGCAGGAGCTTTCTTAACAGTCTCCTTCTTAACAGTTTCCTTCTTAACAGTCTCTTTCTTAGCTGCTGCAGGCTTCTCAGCCTTCTCTTCTGTCTTAACTGTTGTGGTAGGCTCTACCTTCTTGGTTGCGCTTACTTCAGCCTTCTCCGCCGGTGCGCTTGCCTGAGTCGCTACTGCAACGGGCTTCACGGTCTTTTTTGCTGCTGCCATAATGACAATTCTCCCTTCTCAATTTTCCTCTATTCTATGTTCCTCACAAGTCACACAAAATATTTTCTAAGCAATAAAATAAGTTGTTAATTAACTTGATAGAACACAGTTTATCTTGTTTTTCTGCACTTGTCAACCGCATTTATCACAAAAACATACAGTTTTATCATCAAAATAGTGTACTTTTTGCCATAAAAAATTCCATTTTATATCATTTTGGCGCCCGATATTCTAGTATTGGACATCTCCAGTATATGCAACCAATGTTGCTTTTTTTACACCTTCCACCTTTATCATTTCATCCAAAGCCTTATCAGCATTTCTTCTGAGCACACAGGTCAACTCCACCCGACTGCCATCCGTCGCTTTGGATTTGATCTTACCTCTGTTGCTCTGTATCAGCTTCATCACGGACTCCTCGGCACGGTTCTCATAAGAGGCGACCAGCAGATACGTTGTCCTGCCTCTGCCAATCAGGCGCATACACACAAAAACGGCACAAATAGCGATGGTTCCCAGAACGGCAATAAAGAACAACCCGGCGCCGGCGGTCAATCCCGCCGCGATGCCCAGAAATAAAAATCCCACATCCAGAGGATCTTTGACCGCCGCCCGGAAACGGACGATAGACAATGCGCCCACCATACCAAGCGAGAGTACAATATTGGAAGAAATCGTCATAATGATGAACGCCACAGTCAACGTGGTCATCAAAATAAGCAGACCAAAATTCTCCGAATATACGGCGCCCTGATAGAAGAACTTATATATGACATAAATGATCATACCGCAAAAAAACGCCGTGGCAAGCACGAGACAGATATACTGCAGAGAAAGATTCTCCACCAGCCCCATCTGGGTAATATTATCCTTCAAAATACTTTTTAATGTGTTCATATTCACTCCTTTTCCGCGACTGAGCGCACCGTACCTTAATCATCCTATGTCAATATCCTCTGGCTGCAATTTGTGAAGCGGCACAGGCCGCATACTTAGATGCCGCCGTCTGCACAAGTCCGACTGAGGACAGAATACAACTGATATGCTCCGGCAGATAATCGTTGTATTTGACCTCCAACACCATATTGTCACCATAAATGTTTGACAGGTATCTCTCATGGGTGAGACACCCCTCCACAGCTCCCCAGGCAATCTCCTTGTCAAAAGTAACACGCAGGTCAGACAGCTGCAGCACATAGGGTTCCCTCACATAGTCCACCGTCACCACCGGCGCATATCCCTCACTGTCAATATGAAGCTTCATCTCCTGAAAAAGCGAATCCGCCTCGCCGCTGTCACATATACTTCCAAAGAGCAGACACCGCACCTGTTCCTCCGTTAAACTTTCAGAACGTTTCGTGATGCGCGTGCCAGTTTTCTCCTTACACTCCAGCCGACAATGTTTCACATCTCCATTGTAGAACCGAATCCGATACTTTTGACGGATATTTACACCATTCTGTTTTTCCTCCAAAGCAAGCTTGTCCGGAGAATCAAAATAAATGCTTCGGATGAAATACTCACCCGACTCCAGAACATGGTCGTCTGGCTGCATCACCCACTTTAACCTGCTTTGAAGCAATGTATATTGTATCGGTGTGAGAATATATTTTAATTCATGTCTCATTCCTTCCACTGCTCCCGTTTCCGCTCAATATAAACTCCCTTCTGAAAATCCTTCACATAGACCCCGTCCCTTGACAACTTGGGAATTGTCACATTATCGGCAATTTCTGACACATATGTCAGAGTCAATATTTCCCCTTCCTTTAAATTGAAGTTAAGCACAAATTCTCCTAAACTCTCCGCACTGTCATTATCCTTTCCCACCAGCTTCACACTCTCCCCAGGTTTCAAAATAATCACCGGAAGCGCGTATTGATAGCAATCCTCGTTATCACTGAGATAATATCCCTTTGTGCTGAGATCCTGAGTGGAGAGATTGACCAACGTCACATAATCCTCCTGCCCCCTACTCGCCACCCCGGCAATTTGAAGCAACGGCGATGCGAACTCTTTTGTCACCAGCCGAACCTCCAAGGCATCCCCCGCAATATCCTCCCCCCGCAGGACAAGCTCCTGTTCCTGATTCTTCACCCCGTCTACCATCCAACAGTCAAACACTTCATTGGGTCCGAGACAGGGGGTCAGTGTCACAGGCAGTTCTTTCAGATAAGTGCCGGAAAAAGTTTTATTTCCGCAGTACACGGAATTGATTTTCACCGAACTCAAATCACTTTCTGACACAACCGTCACTTTATACTGCTGTCCATATCCAAACTGTTCATTAATATCCTGAAGCACATATTGGGGTCTCTCCTGAGCATAAACCTTGATCTGTTGGATTTGGCTCTCTACTGTCCCCATTTCAAGCACTACGTCCCCCAGCAGCTCTCCCCCGATCAATCCTTCCACCTCATACATACGGGCAAGCTCTTCCCTGTGGGAAGCATGGAGCGCATCCACCTGTTCTGCCACATTTTCCGCTCCCATGACGCCATTCATCAAATCCAATGTATAAGAAACAAAATATTCCCTACAGTCCTCCCGCTGCATCAAAGCGGCAAATAGCGGCGAGTGCTCATACAAAATCTTATCCAAAGTCATCTTGTTGACCAAAGTGCCAATAGTGCCATAATAAAACGCCAACCCAAACCCGTAATCAATATCATATAAAAGCATCCTGTACCTGCCGTCAAAAACGCTGTCTTCCCTATAACCACTCTCGCCCGCCGCGTAACGATAGGTCCTCACATTATTCTGGGGCCAGTCATAATTGCCCACGTAATTCTCTATGGCAAAATATTGCAGGTAATTCTCTATATCCAAAAATTCCTGCAATTCCCGATAATTCGCCTCATCCGTCAAATCCATCTCAGAAAAGTCAGCATACCTGGCGTTAAACTCTTCCACCCGCTGTACCTCTTCCTGGTCCGCGTCGTCTGAGGCCCGCTTTTTCTGGTCCCCGCCTTCCAATATGACAAACTCTCCGTCATATGCCCCGTAGCGGTTCTCAAAATATTGCCCGTCAAAATTGCTGGTCAGCCAATAACTCCCATAGTAGATCCCATTGATAAAGACGCATACCGGCCGCACATGCTGGGTATCCGGAAAACCCGCCTGATCCGCCAGTCTTCCCACCAACTCTCCCCGCACGAACCCATAGGCATAATCCTGTCCGGAATTTTTGAGAAGCAGGCGTTTATACTCCTGACCCAGCGTACCATCCTCCAAAGAGTATAAATCATCAAACAAATCATAGGAAAATTCATTCTTCTCATCATATTCCCGTCTCGCGTACAGACGAAGATGTTTATGGTGATTCCGTCTGGACATTTCTCCCACTACCCTCACTCCCCCCATCTGAGTAAAAAGAGTCTGTCCCTCCTCGTCAAACATCTCCAAAAAAACTTCCCTCTCCGCCTCCCTGCCGCGCATCGTGTAATTTGCCTGCACATCAGCTCCGGGATGTATATCGGGATGTTCTTTCATAAAGGCATCATACCGGGCACCGGGCACCAAGATTCCTTCCTCATAACCAAAAAGCATCTCTGGCTCGCCCACCATACTGAGCACCAGAGAATCATATCTGTCCGCTATATTACTCCCGCAAAAGTAACTCCTCGTATAAACCTCTGACTCTGTGCCGTCCTCATAATAACCTTTCACCCGCAGCACATAAAGCTGTTCCTCTTCCTCCGCATGGAAAAAAATCTCCTCTTCATAAAGCAGCCCACTCTCCGGAGTCGGCTCCTCACAGTCCAGCGTGTAATACACTTTCGCCCCCTGCGGCGCCAAGATGGTGACACGCAAATCCTCCGCATAGAACCCGCTATCCGCAGAAATGCTAAGCTTGTCCGTATTCTCCTCGGGCACGCCCTCCTCTGACAGACCTTGCGTCCTGGCGATTCCGACAGCACACACAATGAACACTACCGCCATTGCAATGAGGAAAATACACTTGCTCCTGATTGATATTTTCTCCACTGTACTCCTCCCAGTCAACAATTCCCGTACTTGCTCATCACGCCGTCAATCCAAAATAGGCCAACACAACCAAGCCCAACACAATGCGATACCATCCAAACACTTTAAAATCATGCTTCTTGATATAAGCCATCAGAAATCTTAAGATGAACAAAGACACCACAAACGAAACCGCCGTGCCAATCAACAGCAGCACCAGCTCCAGCGAGCTAAACGCAAACCCAAACTTTAACACCTTCAAAAGACTTGCGCCGAACATCACAGGAATCGCCAGGAAAAAAGTATACTCCGCCGCTATCGTTCTGGAAACACCAATCAGCAGCGCGCCCACAATGGTTGCCCCGGAGCGGGACGTGCCGGGAAACACCGCGGCAATCAACTGAAACACACCTATCATAAACGCAACCTGATAATTAATCTGTGCCAAAGAATTAATCTTAGGTTCCCGCCCCTTCTTGGCATTCCAATTCTCAATCAGGATAAAAGCTATACCGAACACGATCAACGCCAGCGCCACACAGACCGGATTATAAAAAAGCGCGTCAAACACATCGTCAAACAACACTCCGATCACCGCTGCCGGCACACAGGACACCAGAATCTTAAACCACAATGTCATAATATCCATCTTGATAAATGACATCAAACCAGTGCCCTCTCCCCGTTCCTTCTTAGTTAGGGCAAAGGGCCAGATTTTATTCCAGAATAGCACCACCACCGCCAGAATCGCCCCCAGCTGAATGACCACATCAAACATGCCGAAGAAATCCTCGCTGACGCCTGTAAAGGGAATCAACTCCTCCACCAGTATCAGATGTCCTGTGCTGCTGATGGGCAGCCACTCCGTGACACCCTCCACAATGCCGTAAATAATTGCCTTGATAATCTCAAACATACTCTGCTTCCTTTACTATTTTTCCAGATAGCGCATCAGCGCGTCATAACACTCGCGGGCTTCCACATACCCCTGCCGATAAAGCGCCTTCAATTTCTTCTTGTCCCGCTCAATCCGCCCCACTTGGCTGGGTTTCTGGGGCCGGATTACGAAGATCTGCCCCTTGCGTTCCAGTCTCTCAATATAATCCAGACATTCATTGTACGCGATATAGCGGTTCTCCATAAGCTCTGCTACTTTAGGATATTTCACATAACGCGCCTTTATGAGTGCCAATTGCGCCGGATCAATAGGCTTCCTGCGAAATCCCACTTCCTTCGTCAGGACTACCACATTCTTGCGATTGCCGTCCAATACTGCTTTTTGAATAGGAATCGAATCACTCATGCCACCGTCCAGATAAGGTTTCCCATCAATCTTGACAATGCGCGCCGCCAAAGGCAGAGATGCCGAAGCCCTCAACTTGTCAATATCCGCCTTCATATCCCTAAGACGCATATATTCCGCCTTTCCTGTCTCCAGATTCGTTACCACGGCATATGCCTTTCCCTCGTATTTCATAAAAGTCTCGTGGTCAAAGGGATTCAGATAATCGGGAATCGTGTGATAACACATATCCACATTGAACACGTCCCCTGACAGGAGCAGACTCTCCACGCCGCAATAACGATTCGTGTCAAGATAGTCAATACTGATGTCCAACGCCCTGCCGCGCTGCCTGGACAGATAGCTGCACATATGACATGCCCCCGCGGACACACCATAGATACTGCTGAACATCAATCCTTTATCCATGAAAAAATCAAGCACGCCGGCGGTGTAAACCCCTTTCATACCACCACCTTCCAGAACAAGTCCTGAATGATACATAACAACTCCTCTTTTCTTCACAGTCTTGCACTACTGTCACTTTCCCTGACTCGCAGGATACTCCGTCTTCACAAATTTTCGCAAAGCCTCCAGCGACCGCTCTACCTTCTCAGTGTCAATACAATACGCCATACGGAAAAATCCGGGCGCGCCAAAGGTATCCGCCGGAACCAGGATCAGATCATATTTCAACGCCTTCTGACAGAAAGCAATTGAATCCTCCTCCAACGCTTTGGGGAAAATATAGAATGTGCCCCCGGGCTTCACACAGGTAAAGCCCAAATCCATCAACTCTTTGTAAATCAAATTCATATTCGTCTCGTAAACCTTCAAATCCGCGGTTTTATCCAGCACCTGTGCCACCGCCAACTGAATGATGGACGGCGGACAGTTATGACCGATCCCGCGGGAAATCTGCCCGCACATATTCACCATCGTCTCCGCGTCCGGACAGGCGGGGTTGACCGCCACATAACCAATGCGCTCCCCCGGAAGGGATAAAGACTTAGAGAAGGAATAGCACATAATGGTATTGTCATAGAACCTCGACACACAGGGCGCATCCACCCCCTCAAAGACAATCTCACGATAGGGCTCATCAGAGATCAGATAAATCTCATGCCCGTACTTCGCGGATTTCTCCCTGAGAATATCCGTCAACCCCTGCAGTGTCTCTGCCGAGTACACGATACCGGAAGGGTTGTTGGGGGTATTGATCAGCACCGCTTTCACCTTCTCCGAAAGCATCTCCTCAAAGGCCTCAAAATTAATCTGAAATGTTTCCGTATTGGGCGGAACCACCTTGAGCACTGCCCCCGTCAAGTCCACATAGGGATGATACTCCGGGAAAAAAGGTGCAAAGGTGAGTATCTCATCCCCCGGCTCCGTCACCAGACGAAATGCGTGAGCCAACGCGCCCGCAGCGCCGGAGGCCATGAAAATATGCTCTTTGCGATACGGAATACCGAATCTCTTCTCCAACGACGCAGCAATCGCCTCCCGCACGGAGGTGATGCCAAGACTGGGACTGTACCCATGCAGTTCCATGGGATTCTTCTCTGACAGCAATCGGATCATCACATCCGTGAATTCCTTGGGAACCGGCACGGAAGGATTGCCCAAACTATAATCAAACACATTCTCATACCCGATTTCCTGCCCTCTCGATGTAGCAAACTCAGAAAGCTGTCTGATAACAGACTTTCCCGACAACATATCTTTATACCTTTGTACTAACATTTTGTATTCTACTCCCTTCATTCATCAGCGTTGTCATTCTCCGCCCACACTAGGGCACATTTCACAGCCCGTTTCCAACCCTTCAGCAGTGTCCCTCGTCTGTCGGAATCCATGGCAGGCTCAAAGGAAGCCCCCATCTGCCAGTTGGCGCGTATCTCCTCTTTGTCATGCCAATATCCCACAGCCAGTCCCGCCAAGTATGCGGCTCCCAGCGCGGTGGTTTCAATACAGCACGGTCTCTCGACCTTGGTGTCAACGATATCCGCCTGAAACTGCATGAGGAAATCATTGGCGCTGGCACCGCCGTCCACCTTCAGACTTTTCAGCGTCAATCCGCTGTCCTGCTCCATGGCACGAATCACGTCCGCAGTCTGATAAGCAATGGACTCCAACACCGCCCGAATAAAATGCGCCTTGGTGCATCCCCTAGTGATTCCCACCACGGTGCCCCGGGCATATTGGTTCCAATAAGGCGCCCCCATACCCGCAAAGGCAGGCACCACATACACACCTGCAGTATCCGCCACCTGCTCGGCAGACTCTTGGGACTGCGCCGCATTGCGAAGCATATCCATACTGTCGCGAAGCCACTGAATCCCCGCTCCCGCCACAAACACGCTGCCCTCCAATGCGTACTGCACACTTTTTCCCTCGGTGGCGGCAATGGTGGTGAGAAGACCCGACTTGGAATCAATGGCCTGCTCCCCGGTATTCATCAACAGAAAGCATCCCGTGCCGTATGTGTTCTTCACTTCTCCCTGCTCAAAGCAGCACTGTCCAAACAATGCCGCCTGCTGGTCTCCCGCAGCCCCGGCAATGGGTATCTCCCCGCCCAAAACCGACATATCTGTCACTCCGCATTTTCCGCTGGAGGGTACTACAGTGGGAAGCATTGATTTCGGGATATGAAAATAATCCAAAATATCCTCATCCCATTTTAATGTATGAATATCAAACAGCATGGTGCGGGAAGCATTGGTGTAATCCGTCACATGCACTCTGCCCTTGGTTAAATTCCAGATCAGCCAAGTGTCCACCGTGCCAAACACAAGCTCCCCTGCCTGTGCCCGCTCCCTCGCCCCCGGCACATGATCTAAAATCCACGCAATCTTGGTTGCGCTGAAATAAGCATCAGGAATCAGGCCTGTCCGCTCTCTGACCACCTTGTCAAATCCGTCTTTCTGCAGCTCGTCGATTCTTTCCGCGGTACGGCGGCACTGCCAAACAATCGCGTTATATACCGGCTCTCCGGTATGCCTGTCCCACACGATCGTCGTCTCCCTTTGATTCGTGATACCGATTCCCTGTATCTGTGCGGCATTGGCGCCTATCTTCGCCATGGCCTCCGCAGCCACCGCCAACTGGGAAGACCAAATCTCCATCGGATCATGCTCCACCCAGCCGGGCTCGGGATAAATTTGTGCAAACTCTTTTTGTGCCATAGAACAGATATTCCCGCCCTTGTCAAAAATAATGCAGCGGGAACTGGTCGTACCTTGGTCTAACGCCATAATATAACTTTTCATCGATCCTCCTATATACACACAAAGACCCACACCTCTATCCGATGACAAGGAGGCGGGGTCTTTTATTTTTTATCCGTTATAAGCCACATTCAAATCCACATATGTTCCGCCTGGAATCTCCACGGACTTCTTATCCTGCAAACGCAGCCAGACACTGGCCGCATTGGGATTGTACACCGCGTTACAGTCTGCCGAGAACTGCAGATTGCCCGCCGCCGTCATGTAATCCACAAACTCAATATTGGTGGCATACCAGATATCATCCCTGCCGCCCATGTATTCACAGAATTCCTCAATCACGTTCCAATTGTCATTATTGTCGAACTCATAGCTATGCCCCCAGACATACATGAGCTTCAGATATTGGGGCTTGTTAAACTCGGCAAATTCCTTCGCCAAAGTCATAAGACGGGGATCGTTGTGGTGGCAGGTCGCCTTCCACTCCATATAGTCCGTGGGCAGATCAAACGTTCCTGTCGTCTCCACCACACGGGCATAGGCAACCCCGAGCTGACGGAACAGCTGTTTGATTTCCTCACTGTACGAACCGTTGGGATAAGCATGTCCCCTCACGATCACACCCAGGGTCTCCTCCAACCCTTTCCGATCCTCCACCAACTCCGCCGCCACATGGGTCAAAGGACAGCGGGCAATCGTGGGATGTGTCATAGTGTGCGTCGCTATCTCATGTCCCTTATACAGCTCCTTGATCTGTTCCTTGGGAAAGCGGGGCGGCTTCTTGTCCAGTCCCATCAATCCATAATTTAAATTAAAAGTTCCTTTGATGCCGTGCTTGTTAAAAATCGACAGCAGCCTCTCGTCCTGCAGCTTGCCGTCATCATAACTCATGGTCAGCGCTTTCGCCTTTCCCCCTGGAAAACAAACGTATGCCTTCATAGTGATCTCCTTTTCGGACATTATTTTCTGACTGGACGCCCAGCTATCCCTATTCCTTTTATAAGTATAACATTTTCTTCGGTTTTCGCAATACTTTTTTGCCCGAGGAGTTGTTACATCTTTTCTAATATTTCCCCTGTTTTTATTCGGGTATTTTACTTAAATCTTTTGCTGTTCCACCATTCGCCTTAATCATTTGACGCCACCCGCTCTGGGCACCCATCCTGTATAGAGAACGAGGAAACGCAACAGACACATAACAATTCTCATGTACCACTTTCTTAAGAACTGTTTCCGAAAGACCTTGGAGTGCCTTATCAATCGGTGCTTTAGGGCCATGCCCCGGTTCCAGTTTTGGCATCATGGCAAGCCCCCCGCCACCACCAATTCCTACACCTCCGCCCCAGACAAATCCCGCTTTCAAGCTCCAATTCTGTAAAATTTTTAGGGAAAGTTCAGCCTGTACACCTTCGTAAAATCCACAATTCACAATACCATAAATATGTATTTGAGGATTTTGCAAACATGCCTGTTCTAACTGAACCAGACAGGATAATAAATGCCCCGGAATTCCATCTACATAAAGAGGGTACACGAACACCCACGCTTCTGTTTTCGACATTTCTTCGATTACTTCCTTGGTAAGCGTTGTTGTGTGGAATCCCACTTCCACAACTTCTGCCTTTTCTCCCAAATATCCCTTGAAATCTTCTATCAGTGCGCCACTAGCACTACTCTTTACCTTCGGACTTCCATTGATTAACGTTATTTTCATAAGGTAACACCCCGCAATTCTTCTAACGTCTTATAGAAATAAACATCCCCTATCAATCCATCATAGTTTTCCACATTTGCTTTCAACACATTGATAGCAGTTTCTTTTTCTGTTTCGGTAATATCCTCACCATAGAAATATGCCGACAAGGTAATCATATTTTTATATCTTCGCTTATGATGCATCTCGCCTTTTCGAATCACAAAATCCGGGTGAATATAAGAAATCGCGCGGTCTTGTACCATTTTCACAAAAGGACTTACACTGCCATAACAACAACGGCTAATCAGAATCAGTTCCGTACATTTACCCATGTCCGTTCCGGTTCCTTCATAGCCATCATGAATCACACACTTACCCGGCGTTTTGACCCAACATCCAAAACAACCGACGCAATGGTGAATATCTCCCTGTGGATTAATAAGCTTGTATTCTCCCTCTACAGGAATATTGAAGTTATTGATATCTGTTATAATCAGTTTCATTGTAATGTCTCCTGCAAACTATTCGTCCAAAATCAAATTTTACAATCCTCGGATAATATTTCTGATTTGAAAATCAGCCACATCTGTCCGAATTACATTATATTTCAAATCTAACCCTCCTGCAGCATTTTTCTTAAATCATCAAAAGTCTCGTTATCTTCCCTGCACTGTTTGGATATTTCATTATAATGATTTCTCAAATCCGCTGATGGTCTAATAGATTCCTGTAGTGTAAACATGCTGGCACCTCCGTTAATAGTCATATTATATCACCATTTGACTATTGGCTCAAAACATATTCTCTACTGCTTTCCGAAGAATTATCCGAATGAATCGTTTAGACAATTATATTTTGTGTTACAAATCCATATCCATATATCTTCGATACGTTCTAAAACCAACCTTTTCATAAAAGGCCAGCGCGCCATCGTTGAATTCCCACATATCCAGTTCAATTTTTTTATACCCCCGCCTCAGTGCATCTTCTTTCATAAAGGTAATGAGTGCTGTTGCAACCCCTTTTCTTCTGACGTTTTCATCTACTCCAAATTCCTCAATATGATAAAACTTCCGTGAATTGTTATATGGAGACTGTGGCTTTTCAATATACTCAACTGTAGCAAAACCGCAGATCATACTATCCATTATTGCTACCAAAACATCTGAATTCCCGGCATCATATTTATCATATACATGTTGCCTGAGTTCATCACAAAAACCTTGGCGAAACACATCCGGTCTGCCGTTTACGTGAATTTTATTTACCATATTGCGTAATTCATTAACGCGCTCTAATTCATTTCTCTTTGCTTTTCTTACTATAATTGACATGACTCTCCTCCACATTCTGAATTTCTAATACAACTAAATCAATATTAATTTCATGAATTTCTTCTTAAACTTTGCCTCTAACTCCTCCTCTCCCACCAGATTCACTGCTCACTCACCTCATGCTACGCATTCGGTGCCGCGGCGTTCGTCTCATCC
>CAMWLG010000020.1 GCA_947175035.1 uncultured Lachnospiraceae bacterium
TCATATCAGGCATAAAGGTGTGGAAGTTGGAAAGCGGCCCCTCGTCCGGCTCGGAAAAATGCAGGAAGGAAGCAATCGTTCCCGCCACATCCTTCACGCTGTCCACAAGGCCGCTAATCTTCGATTTGATACCGTCTATCAGCCCGCCAATGATGTCTTTGCCCCACTGCAATGCCTGTGAGGGCAGTCCCTTGATGAAGTTTATCGCGCCGTCAAATCCGCTCTTTACGGCATTGGTGATACCGCTCATGGCGTTCTTGATGCCGGAGAGCAGGCTGTTAAAGATATTCACCACCGCATCTTTCAGGCTGCTTACAATACTGGTGACCGTGGACTTGATGGCATTCCAGGCGGAAGTAATGACCTCCTTTATCGCACCCACCACGGAACTTACTGCGGATTTTATCGCTTCCCACGCTGCGGTAATGGCTGACTTTATCGCCTCCATAATGGAAATGACCGCAGACTTTATCGCCTCCCATGCGGAAGTGACCACATTTTTGATCGCCTCTATCGCAGAGGACACCGCGCTCTTTATGGCTTCCCAAGCAGCCGTGACCGCAGATTTGATAGCCTCCATTGCTGTTGAGATGGCATTTTTGATTGCCTCCCAAGCGGAAACCACCACGTCCTTGATGGCGGAAAGCACAGCCGTCACTGCGGACTTGATAGCTTCCCATACCGTGGTTATGACATTCCGTATCGCCTCCATTACTATGGTGACGGTATTTTTTATCGCCTCCCAAGCGGAGGACAGGAATGAGCCGATGGCATTTGTGACGGTCTCGATCACGGTTTTTATCGCATTCCATACCGTGGAGACCACCGTCTGTATCACATTCAGCACGGTTGTGATGATGGTCTTGTAGAATTCAAACCGGGCAACGATCAATTCCTTTATCACATCAAGCACTGTCTGGAAGATATTTTTTATCCCATCCCACAGACCGCTAAAGAAACTTTTCAGCCCGTTCCAGATGGACTGCGCCGCCCCGGTGATGGCATTCCAGATGTTGGAAAAGAAATCTTTCAGCCCATTCCATACAGCCACAGCCGCTTCCTTGATGACATTCCACAGATTGATCCAGAACTCCCGAAAGCCCTCGCAGTTATTCCACAGCGCCACGAAGATGGCTATCAGCGCCGCGATTGCGGCAATGACCAGCGTCACCGGATTGGCCGCAAGGATTCCCCATAAGGCACTAAGCCCGCCGCCGATACTGGAAATGCCGCCGATCAGTGTCGGGATGAATGTCATAATGCTTCCCACCGCTGACACTATTTTTCCTATGACAATAAGCACGGGGCCGATTGCCGCAGCAAGTAATCCGATGGTTACAATGGTATTCTTGGTGCCTTCATCCATGCTGTTCAGCTTATCTACAAAGCCCTGCACCCATGTGACGATCTGGCGGATGGCGGGCATCAGGATTTCCCCGAAAGAAATAGCCAGTTCTTCAAGCTGGCTCTTTAAGATGGTAAGCTGTCCGGCAAGGTTATCCTGCATGGTTGCCGCCATCTCCGCCGACTTCCCGTCACAGTTCGCTATGGCGCTGCTCACCTTCTCAATGTCCGCAGGGGCAGCGTTCATCAGCGCAAGGAAACCGGACATGGCATTCTTGCCAACCAAAGCCTCTGCCGCCGATGCTTTCTCTGACTCGGATAATTTACTGAAAGCCGTCCGGCAGTCTGCGAGGATATCGCTCAGATCCCTCATGCTGCCGTCTGCATTGGTGGTGGCAATGGTCACTTCACCGATGCTCGAACCGCAAATCTTCACTTCCCCGGAAAGGTTGCTCATGATGGTTCTAAGGGCAGTACCAGCCTGCGTGGACTTGATGCCCGCATTGCCCATTAAGCCAATCGCCTCTGCGGTATCTTCTGCGGAGAATCCCAAAGCCCCGGCAATGGGCGCACAGTATTTGAAGGTCTCGCCCATCATGGAAACATTGGTGTTGGCGTTGGAACTTGCCGCCGCAAGGATATCCGCAAAATGCCCGGAATCGGCTGCGGTAAGACCAAAGGCGGTGAGCGCGTCCGTCACAATGTCAGAGGTGCTTGCCAAATCCTCCCCGGAGGCGGCGGCAAGGTTCATGATTCCCTCAATGCCGGAAAGCATATCAGAAGTCTTCCAGCCCGCCATTGCCATGTAGTTCATGGCCTCGGCTGCCTCGGATGCGGAGAACTTGGTCTTACTGCCCATCTCACGGGCTTTATCCCTTAATGCGTCCAGGTCACTTCCCGTTGCCCCGGACACAGCCGCCACTTGGCTCATGGCGGTATCAAAATCAGCCGCCGTCTTTATCGCCACCGTTCCAAGCCCCACGATAGGCGTGGTCACGCCTTTGGTGAGGGTAGTCCCCACACCGGAAATCTTATCTCCAAGGTTCTTCAAATCCTCGCCCGTGGCGGCAATCTTCTGTATCGCCACCGCTGACTGGTTCGCCTGTTCTTCTAGGTTCTTTAGCTTTTCCTCTGTTTCGATGATCTCCCTCTGCAAACCATCGTACTGCTCCTGGGTGATCTCCCCTTTTGCCAGTGCCTCATTTGCCTGTTCCGCTGCCGCCTTTAAGGTTTCCAGCTTTTCCTTGGTTTCCCGTACCGCTTCCGCAAGGAGCCTGTGCTTCTGTGCCAGAAGCTCCGTGCTGCCGGGATCAAGTTTCAGGAGATTGTTCACATCCCGAAGCTGTGACTGTGTGGTGCGGATGTCGGTATTGACCGATTTTAAGGCAGTGGTGAGTTTCGTGGTATCGCCGCCAATCTCTACCGTGATGCCCTGTATCCTTGATGCCACTCCCCCTCACCTTCCTTCCCCAGAACAAAAAAAAGGAAGCCCGGAAGCTCCCTGAAAAAATGCATAAAAAAAGACACCTGCTGTTATGGCAAGTGCCTATGTAAAAAATCTATTCTGTTTTACCTACTGTTATATCAGCCACACAAACTTGAATGTAAGCATAACCACACCACCGCATCAAGAAATTTATACCTACAATGTATAGCACTCCTTAAATTTTTTAATCACGGCTTCTGCAAATTCATAGGCTTCTTTATCATACTTACTATCTGTTTCCCACTTTCTAATATCATCATCTGAAGCAAGCCTAATGGTATATTCATCGTTCACAAATGTTTTTGCAACATCCATAAACTCATCAAAACTTGAAGTAACTCCTCTGGCATCTACATAGTACCATTTCCTATTTCTGTAAACCTGACAAAATGCATGAAAACCTTTTTTATTATTTCCCTCAATGATGTAAACATTATAGTTTAGCAGCTTCTGTAGTGATAATGCGAAATAGTGACAAGAACCGCATAATAGTGGATAAGCTGAGTCATATGGGAATTCATCATCGTCAGGTTCTACAAAAAAATCTGAATACCTTATGCTTGTTAATGAGTCGGTGATATCTTCATCATTATAAAAGCCTTTATGCCATCCATAATTTCCAAATGAACGAAATTCTTGTCTAATGCTCATCTCATCCATCTCCTACTTTAGTTTTTTACAGCCTTTTTCCACCGCTGATTATAGCAGAAAAAGGCTACATTTTCAATCAAAAGCGATCCATGTCCTCCTGCGTCCCAAGTACAGCATAGGAACAGGAGTCATTCCTGCTCTCGGCATACATATCATTGATAAGGCCGATTGACAGCAGGTCAAGGTCTGCTATCGAAAGGCCTAACTGGATGCACCGGAGCAGGAATAAGGGTGTTGTCATTTCCCGCTCAGTTGGGCGAAGTTTTTTTTAGCTTCCACATCCGTCTTAACATTCAGCCCCCACAGTTCTATAAGCTGTGGCAGCACTTGGTAAATCGAAAATGTGTTGAATCCGTCCAGCCACTCGTCCACTTCATTGGGAATCTTAGGGTCGGCGTGCTTTGCCATCGTGTAGGCAATATTCTCGAACATCTCCAGAGAGAATAAATCCAAGTTGGAACTTTCCTCATCACCCTCACCGATACTCTTTTCCAAAATGCGTAAATCCTTATAAATATCACGCTGGAACTTCAAGCGGTAAATGCGCGGGATCGCCGCCGATGCCTTAAACAGCACATCCTGCCCGTCAATCTCTATTTTCCTAACGATACTCATATCCTTTCAGCCTCCTTCATCCCTGTCCTTCTGTGTCTGCTTCCACTGCCTTTGGTTCCGGCAGATATACGCTCTTATACCAGTTGGCATAAGTTTCCGCAGATGTCTTGTTCCCGGTCTTGGCTTTCACATAGCCGCTCGCCAGTGGACGCGCCTTGATGGTCAGCGTTTCCGTCTGTACCTCCCGGCTCTCCTCATTGGTCTTGCCCTCGATTTTGGGGCGGCTTGCGGAACAGTTATACAGCACATGGCGTATCTTGCGGATGTCCCCGTCAAACTCAAAGAGCAGCGCAAAAGCCGCCGTCTCGGAATGGGCGTTCTCCACCAGCACCTCATTGCTGTCTGCCTCTTCCTTTAACACATCCGTGCGGAAACTTTCAGGGATCAGGGCAAGCTCCAGATCGCCGTCATAGCCCATGTTGTTGGCTATGATGTAATACTCGATGCCGTCCGCATAGAAAGATTCCGGCTCACCGTTGGGGTCTAATGCGATGGAAACCGCACCGGGCATTGCCACGGGGTTCTCAAACGCCATCTCCCCGTTCTCCTGTACCTTCTGCAAAGCATAATGGCAGTTGCAGATATTGAATTTCACTTTGTTGTTCATGTCAGACCTCCATTTCATACAAGACTTCATACAGCTTTTCCGACTCTATCCACGTTTCCGTTTTCCCATAGAAGATGCCATATTTCAGCAGGACTGCCTCTATGGTCTCTTCCAGTTCCGGGTTCTTCAAATCAGTATAAAGCTCTATGTCAAGCTGGTTGATTTTGAAATACGCGATCCCGTCCGCCGCGAAATTGTCGGCTTTGGGGTATAAAAATACAAGGAAGGGAGGCTCCGGCGCTTCCCCTTCCACGAAATGGTCATAGGCAAAGGGAAGCCCCATTTCACCCGCCATCTTCATTACTTCCTCATGGCTCATCCTTCCAGCCCCCTTTTGATGCCCTCTTCCAGTTCCCGGATGCCCGCCTGTTCTGCAGCGGCGATGTGGGGAAATGCCCGGACGCGCCCACCGCCACGCTTGGCATGGCCTTTCTCCAGAAGGTGGGTGAGCTGATACCTAGTTTTATTGTGAACCACCAGTTCCAGTGAATTGGATGTTTCCTTCTGCTTTTTCACCGCCCACCCTTTTTTGTACTGCCCTGTCCGGACAGGGGCGTTTGCCTTTACCTCGGTCTTGACCGTGTTCCCGGCTTTGGTCACACAGTCCTTCATCACGTCCGTGGCAAGCCCGGCATATTCGATCAGACCGTCCATGACCGCCTCCGCCATCTGCTCGATGGATACTTTCTTTTCAGACATCCCTACCTCTTTTCCAAAGCCGCCCGCAGCTTCAATGTTTTATTCTGGTATTTCACGTTGTCAATGAATGTGATGTTATACACCTGCCCACGGAACAGGATACGGAAATGCTCTGTGTCCAGTGCCGCCGCTTCCGAACAGTACCGGATAAGGAAAAAGATTTCTTTCTCTGCATTTAGCTGCGCCGCCTCCCAATACTCGCTCCCGGAAAGATTATTCACATAGGCGTGGCAGGTGTAGTGGTCTTCCCACGAAAGGATGTGATTTCCCGCTTTATCATTGCCTGCCACGCTTTTCTGTATGGTGATCTTGTCTTTCCATTCTCCCAAAGCCATCAGAACACCTCTTTCCGTATGCCAAACAGCAGGGAGCGCAACATCTGCACTAATTCCCCGTGGTCTGCCTGCTCCCGGTGTTCATAAAGGTAGGCGGCGGCATAGAGGACGGCAATCCGCGCCATAGGCAGATGGCTCTCCAGCTCCGCCGCATCCATCCTTGCCACGTCAGCACACAGCGTCTCCCCGGTTTCCAAAAGGCCGGAAATAAATTCATCCTCATCCGCACTGTCCACACGGATGTACTGCTTTGCCTCCTCCAGTGCCACCATTGCCATACCCGGTACCTCCTTATGATGCAGATTTCTTCACGGACATGGTCTTTACTGCTTCCGAAAGGATCAGCTTGCCGTCCACTCTCTGGCTTGCAAGGAATCCCACCTGCCCGGTGGCTGCAAACAATTCATTCAGACGCTTGAAACTTCTGCCCTGCCTGTCAGCGATCCAGTAGTAAGAGAAATCGCCGAAAGCCATCACCTTGCTGCCTGCCGCCACTTCCGGCACATAGGAAGAGGTGTGGTAAGGGCGGTTCAGGATCATATCCGGCACTCCTGCCTGTACACTCGGCTGCCAGATATAATTTCCGTTGTTATCTTTCAGTTTCCGCAGTGCCTTTACCGTGGTGTCATTCAATAGCCACACAGCCTTTTTGCGGTAAGGAGCTTTCAGGGAATAGAACAGATCCATCACGTCATCAAAGGTGATGTTAACGGTTGCTGTGGTCACGCCATCGGAAGCGCCGCCAGTGGCGTTCAGAATACCCGTAGGCTTGCCCTTGCCGTCACCAATGAAAAAGGCTTCCTCCTCCTTGGTCCCGATCCTGCGCCCGAACTCCTTGGAGATGTAAGCCTCTAAGTTGAATACATTGTCATTTAACAGTTCATCCGATACCTTGATCATGGTCGCCACCTTGAAAGCCCCGATGGAAACCTGCCCGAAGGAATCATCCGATTCCGGGTATGCCCCTTCCTCATCGATCCATGCCGCCTCGCCTTTGGATGCCACCACGGGAATCTTCCGGTCACCGCTGGACGTCTGGATCACAGTGGCAAGGCCGCGGAAACAGTTTTCTTCCTCCAGTGCCTCCACTAAGGTGTGTTCAAATTCATCCGGCACAAGGTAGCCGCCCTCGGAATCCGTACCCACCTGCAGGGCGTTCTCCACATCGAAGAAATTCTTCCGGCGCATGGCGTTCCAGAATGTCCTCTTGTATTTATCCGTTGCCCTTCCGGTCTTTTCCTCACCGTCCGGGTTATTATTGGGCTTATTGGTGATCGGCTCGGATGTGGGCTTGTTCAGCTCCGCGTCAATGGCGGCCTGCCGCTCCAGGCGCTCGATCTCCTTCCCCAAATCCACCACTTCTTTTTCCATCTTCTCATAGGCGGCGGTGTCCTCTGCGGAAAGCAGCCCGTCCTCGCCGCGCTTGCTGTCCAAGAACTTCTTTGCCGCCTCCCATGCCTTTGCACGTTTCTCCCTCAGTTCTAAAATCTTGCTCATAGCATTTCCCTCCATAAATTTAATGTGATAACAGTTGCAGTCTCTTTTCCAGTTGCTCTACGGGTACCTTTGCCTCCGGCTTTTTCGGGACCAGCTTGGTCAGCAGGGAATTGGTCACCGCTGTCCGGGAAAACATCAATCCCTCTGCCGATTCTTCCGTATCTTCCCCTTCATGCAGGATGCCGTCTGCAAAGCCAAGCTCCACGGCCTTCTTTGCATTGAACCAGGACTCCGCATCCATGAGGTGTGAGATCTTCTTCCTGTCCATCCCGGTCTTTATCTCGTAGGCGTTCATGATGCCCTCTTTGACTTCATTCAGCATCTCGCCCGCCTTCTGCATCTCTTTGGAATCTCCTATCGCTACAGTGATTGGATTGTGTATCATCATCATGGCCACCGGGGACATCAGCACCGTGGTTCCTGCCATAGCGATGACGGATGCCGCAGATGCCGCCAGTGCATCCACCTTCACGGTCACATCGCCCTTGTACTCCATGAGCATGTTGTAGATCTGTGCTGCGGCGAACACATCGCCGCCCGGTGAATTGATCCACACGGTGATGTTGCCGCTCCCGGCATTCAGCTCCTTTGCGAAAAGGGCAGGTGTCACCTCATCCCCGTACCACGTTTCATCCGAAATCTCACCGTTTAACACAAGGGTGCGCTCTTCCTCCCCTCCCACGTCATTTTTGATCCAGTTCCAGAATTTCCTCTTCACTCCCGCTACCTCTCTTTCCGATTTTTGGCATAGAAAAAACAGGCAGAACATCCCCGCCTGTTTCTAAATATTTATTTCTCCTGTATCTGGTTTTCCCGCTCTCTCTGTCCCTTCCCCGCAAATATCCCGGCATCCTTAAGTTTGCAGAGGTTCCCGTTGATGAGATAGAGGTTGCCACCTTCCTCTTCCGGGATAAGGTTCATGTTCTCCATCTCGCGGATGTCGTTACTGGAAAGCCACCCGTTCTGCCGCCCTACTGCATAGCCGTTCATCCGGCTCTGGTAATCGCCACGGAGCAGGCCGTCTACATTCATCTTTACAAAATACTGCTTCTTCTCCTGCGGAAGGAACAATGCCCTCTGTATGGACTGTTCCCACCGCACCACCCACGGGTCTAAGGTATATTTCACGAATTCCAGTGACTGCTGCTCGATATTGGAAAAACTGCTCTTATCCAAATCCCCCACCATGTGCGGCGGTATCCGGTATAGACGCGCAATCTCATCAATCTGGAATTTCCTCGTTTCCAAGAACTGTGCTTCCTCCGGAGGAATCCCAATCTGCTGGTACTTCATGCCCTCCTCCAGCACAGCCACCTTCCCGGCATTTTTAGAGCCGCCGTAAACGGAATGCCAGCTTTCCCTTACCTTTGCCGGGTCCTTCAATACCCCCGGATGCTCCAGAACGCCTCCCGGTGTGGCCCCGTTCTCAAAAAAGGACGCGCCATATTCCTCACAGGCAAGCGTCATGCCCACTGCATTCTTCGCCATTGCGATAGGCGAGTACCCCACCAGCCCGTCAAAGCCAAGACCGGGGATATGCAGCACATCCTCCTGCCGCAGGCGCACCCTTCCGTATTCGTTAAAGTTTGGGTTCTCGTCCGTGTTCCGGGTATAGGTGTAGAAAAGCTGGCCATGCCCGTCACGGTCAACCTCCATCTTATCCGGCAATAGCGGGTATAAGGAAAGCACCCTGCCATTCCCGTCACGGATGACCTGTGCGTAGGCATTGCCCCATATCAGCAGATGGCTCATGAGTGTCTCCCGGAACACGAAGGAAGTCATCTCCGGGTTCGGCTCGTCATGGAGCAGATAGTATAATGGGTGGTCATACACACGCTCCTTCCCTGTTTCCGTATAGCGGTATACATGGATGGGAAGCGATGCCACAGCCTCCGCCAGTATCCGCACACAGGAATAGACCGCCGTGGTCTGCATTGCCGTGCGCTCGTTCACATTTTTTCCGCTGGTGCTTCTCCCAAAGAAAAAGGAATAAGCCGAACCGCCGTAGCTGTCCTTTGGCTTATCCCTTGCACCCCTGTTCCCTAAAATGGACGGTAACTTCATACACACCTCCTAAAAATATGCAGAAAAAAAGCACCTCCGAAGAGATGCCGTTATTCCAAAAATTAGTTCGGTAACAAATATTCTTTTGTAATCCCCTTTTCTTCAAGATAGCATAAAATTTCTTTTTTTAGATCTTTACATATCACTATTTTTACCAATGCATTTCCATTTCTCAATCCATCTGGTATTTGCACGGAATGAGGGTAAAACTTATTATATCCCGCATGTGTGCTGATTCGTGACACGCCATTTAACGGACGTTCAAACTTCACTCCGCATACATAAAAACACCCGCTTTGCCTCTTTAATCTTAAATTATTTTCTTTGGCAGTTTCAGGAGGAACCGCCATAAAGCCATGATCCAAGAAAGAAACAACGGCAGTATTTAAATCTATTGTTTCCTTAAATATATCATTTATCTTTGGATATTTTCTCAGTATCATTTCAGATAATTCCTGTACCGACATCGTGGAATCGTTCTTTACCTGGGCTAATTCTGTCAATACACATGCCGTATACCATTCTGCTTTATGTGGTGCATAACACCACATAAATAATGCGCCATCCTTATCCATATTTTCTGAACACGCAAAATAAAGGGCTACATCTTTATCTGTTGTAAAATCAATAAACCTAGTGCCAGTCTGATAATGTTGAATATGTGCGATTACATCGAATAAGCTCATATCATGCTTCAGCTCAAAATCAGCTAGAATTTCATACTCTTGTTTCTTTTCCCTTTCTATACTTGCTTGTATTTCCCACGATGCATCGCTTTGTCCTCGAAAAAAAGTTTGCAGATAGACTGATGGATCATCCACAGCAGATATTCCCGGTCTCGGCAAATCATAAAAACTGTTGTAATCGGCAATGATTTCATTAATCTCTTCAAGCGTATTTACACGGATTTCTTGGTATTCATGTTTCTTCTCATATAACGTCATACCGTTCAACCTCCAGATTTCTTTTCGACAAGTATAGCATAAATCCCGCCATTCTAAAAGGACAAAATCCCCCTTTCGTCATACACGCTGCCCGTGCTGCCCTCGTTCCTGATTGCACGGTCAAGCCCCATGATGGCAGCCACAGCGCCGTCAATCTTCTCCGTGGATCTTTCCTTGTCCGGCTTGATGTTCCCTGCCGGGTCCGTGCGGACGAAGATGTTGTCCATCATCCACCGGAGTACCGGATGCCCGCCATGGGCGATGTTCTTCTCCAGCACAAGCTCCATCAGCCGCTTGGTGGGCGGCGACATATCCTTAAAGCCCTGCCCGAAAGGTACGACGGTAAAGCCTAACCCTTCCAGATTCTGCACCATCTGCACCGCACCCCACCTGTCGAATGCAATCTCCTTGATGTGGAATTTCTTCCCCAGATCATCAATGAAATTCTCAATAAACCCATAATGGATCACATCGCCCTCCGTGGTCTGCAAAAATCCCTGCTTCGCCCACACATCATAAGGCACATGGTCACGGCGCACACGCAGGCGCATATTTTCCTCCGGTATCCAGAAATAAGGCAGGAGGATGTATTTCTCCGTGCCATTCCTTGGCGGGAATACCAGGACGAATGCGGTGATGTCAATGGAACTTGACAGGTCAAGCCCGCCGTAGCACTCCCGTCCGAGCAGCTCACGCTCATCCACCGGGAAGGCGCAGGCATCCCATTTATCCATCTGCATCCATCTGGTGGACTGCTTCACCCACTGGTTAAGGCGTAACTGCCGGAAGATGTTTTCCTCTGCCGGGTTGTCCCTTGCGCTTAAGTAGGCATTCCTCACTTTCTCGATGTCAATGGTGTATCCGAGCGAAGGGTTCGCGCCCCTCCATACTTCTTCTGATGACCAGTCAGCATCATCGGACGCGCCGTAGATAACGGGATAGAACGTGGGGTCTATCTTCCTCCTCTGCAGGATGTCCTCCGCCTTCTGGTGCTGCTCGAAACATACGGAATGGCGGTCTGTGCCTGCCGTGGTGATCAGGAAGAACAGCGGCTGCGTCCTCGCATCGCCGGAGCCTTTGGTCATGACATCGAACAGCTCACGGTTCGGCTGGCTGTGCAGCTCGTCAAAGATAACAGCGTGGACATTTAAGCCGTGCTTCGTATAAGCCTCCGCAGAAAGCACCTGATAAAAACTGTTCGTGGGCTTATAGACCAGCCGCTTCACTGACATGACAGGCTTGATCCGCTTTTTCAGCGCGGGGCATTGCTCCACCATGTCCACTGCCACGTCAAAGACGATGGATGCCTGCTGTCTGTCAGAGGCACAGCCGTAGACCTCCGCGCCCCACTCATTGTCACCGCAGGTCATGTATAAAGCCACACCCGCCGCAAGCTCTGACTTCCCGTTCTTCTTGGGTATCTCCACATAGGCGGTGTTGTACTGCCGGTAGCCGTTCTCCTTCACCGTGCCGAATACGTCCCTGATGACAGTCTCTTGCCACGGGAGCAGGTCAAAGGGCTGCCCCCGCCATCTCCCCTTCGTATGTTTCAGGCAGCGGATGAACTCCACCGTGCGTCTCGCTTTTTCCTCATCAAACACTATCCGCCGCCTCCCTTAAGGAGCAGGAGCTCCATCGTGTCGCTCTCCCTGTCCTTCCCGTTATCCGCCACGATACGGCTCCGGGAGGAAGGGGTGAGGCCGAACTGCTCACAGAACCGGTTCATGATCTTAAGGTAGGTCTGGGCGATGGACACCTGCGGCACCTGCTGGCAGTACCCGGACGGCGCCTGCATGGTCGCCCCATGCTCGGAGATATATTCCTCTGCCTCCTTCCACCTCGCATATGCCTGGCAGTACCCCGCAAAGGCCGCCATGTCTATTTCCGTCAGGATGCCGAGCTTCTCCATCTGCCCCGCCATCCGCTTCCATTCCTTCTTTGCCTCGCCCTCCAGCCATGCCGGGCACCGCGGGGCCTTCCTTTCCGGCCCCGGCTCGCCCGTGTTGAGGCTCCTCTTTCCGGGGTTTCCCTCCAGCGCCTTTACTGCCGTGGGCTTCGGCTTCCTTCCTCTCTGTGCCACCGCTCTCACCTCCTTCCCTTAAGCCTGCGGTGAAGATATCACAATAAAAAATCCGGGAACTGTGCATAGTACACAATGCCCGAAAGCACGAAATATACATTCGGCAGCGCGACTCCATTGCCCCACATCTTATACTCCGCAGAATCGGAATGTGGGTCTTTCAGCCACTTGGCGATCTGGTTATCGCTCTTTGGCTTTGTGGAAGTCCCCGTGATCCTGCGGTGGGTCTCAAAGACCTCCCGCCAGAATGCCATGTCTTCCTCCGTGGGGTCTTCCGTGCCGAGGCCGTCACACCACCAGTCCGGGAAGCCCTGCAGCCTCGCGCACTCCGTAGGGGTGAGCCTGCGGACGATATAGTCCGGCTCCATGATGTGGTAGTCGCCGCTGAACGCCTCCTGGTTGCCCAGCCACTGCTTGGAGCCCATGCTGGCTGAAAGTGTGCCGAATATATCCTTGCCGGATGCCGTCTGCACGTCATTGATGACGGGCGGGTCCTTATAATCCGTGGCCACCAGCGTGTTCGCCAGCTCCTCCTCTGCCCGTGTGAAATGGGAATTCTTGCTCGTGCAGTAGGTGGGGTATGCCACCGCATGGTGGTCCGTGGCATTGAGCGTGAAGGACACGTCCTCATTCACGCCACTGCCCTGCGGCCCGTTCTTATCCTCCCTGCCGATCACGGAGCCCTGCACCGCCACCACCGCGATGCCACCCTGGTTACATGACGGGTTCCCGCCGTTGGCATCCAGCGTCCGGGAGGTGTCTGCCTCATAGAAACCGCTGTGGGGATTGTCAGACTTCATGGCGTTGCTGTCCTTTGAGCAGATGCCGTATGCCTGCACCACCAGTTCATTGCACCGTGCCTCTCCCACATCAAAGGTGTTCAGTGTATTTGCCACTTTCCCTTCTTTCCATGTGGGTGCATCCCCTGCATGATGTGGGCGCGTCCCCTTGCAGAACGGCACGAAGACCGTCTGGTCATTATGGCAGGAAAGGGTGGCTGATTTATCATCCTGTATGAGTGCGCCCTTGCCTCCGCCCTCACAGCCGGAGCGGACTTTCAGCGTCTTTGGCGTCCCTGCGTCCATCACCAGCGGCACGTTCCCGCCGCCAGTCCCCATCCGGGAAGTCAGCGTCTGCGCCATGTTGCCTTCCGACAGCTTCACGCGGCTGTCCGCCGGGTGGTTCTCCAGCGCCACTGCCGCAGGGACAGTCCCGGCACGGAGCGTGGGGGAAAGCTCCTCCCCGTATCCGATCCCCCGGCTGTCGGCAGAATGCTCCGTGCAGAATCCCGCGGATTCCAATATGCACGGCGGATGGTGCGCCTCCGCCCTTAAGGTGGAAGCCACGTCATCGGACACGTCCATCCTCTGCCCGCCCTGGTCATTCAAACAGACTCTGATGCCGCCTGACGCTCCAATGCCCTCCGCAGCACTTCCGGCAGCTCCTTGCCACGCACGGAAGCCCTCCGCAGAATACCCTGACAGGCCTTCGGACTCAAATAATATCTTTCCGGCACTCCCGCCTGCAAAATCTGCGACAAGGTAGATGCGTTTCCTTCTCTGGGGTACTCCCCAAAACTGGGCGTCGAACACGCGCCATGCGAGGGAAAAGCCGTCTGCCACGATGCTTCCGGCATTTGACCACTTTCCCTTTGGAGGTCGAGGTACAGAAATGTCCCCATTTTTGATGGAGCAGACCGCTTCAAGCACTGCCCTGAAATCCTCCCCTTTGTTTGAGGAGAAGGCTCCCGGCACATTCTCCCATACGATCCATCTTGGATATTTCCCATCTGTTGCACACCTCATTTCTTTCACGATCCTGATCGCCTGATAGAACAGGCTGGACTGTTTCCCATCAAGCCCTGCACGTTTTCCTGCTACTGAGAGGTCCGTACAAGGCGAGCCCGATGTTATGATGTCCACGGGTTCGATTTTATCCCCATGGATACTGTTCACATCACCATAATGCTTCACAAATGGCAGTCGCTTTGTGGTCACCCGGATGGCAAACGGCTCAATTTCCGATGCCCACACCGGGGTGATGCCTGCAAGCATCCCTCCCAGCGGGAATCCCCCGGAGCCGTCAAACAGGCTGCCCAGCGTCAAGTTATCTCTTTCCATCCACACACCTCCCAAACCTCTCACTGATATAGCAGCCGTGGCTACAATACTTCCTGTCCCCATAGGCTCTGTATTCTTTCCCACAGTGGGCGCACACCTTTATGCCGGCTGCCCTCCTGTCCATTTCCTCCGGGTGGGCTTTCCACCACTGCCTCCGGCATTTCTCTGAGCAGAACTTCCTCGGCCTACCTATCCCCTTCTGTGTGATCTCCTTCCCGCAGCAGGTGCAGGTGCCGTCACGCCCCTGCAGGTTCATTGCGGCCTCCGTCCCATGTCCGGCCATCCCTTTTGCCTTGCAGTGGTTGCGGACGATATCGCGGGAAAGCCCAAGGGCATCCGCAATGGCACGGTACCCCATGCCTTCCAGCCGCATTTCCCTTATCTGTGCCGCCTGTGCATCAGTCATGTCCTTTCACCTCCAGATCAAAAAAAGGCCCAAAAACCACCGTTTTTTGATGGTTTTTAAGCCTAAAAACATGGGTTTTTCGGTACTTTCACGCAAAACTAAAATGCCTGAAAGCCTTGAAAAATCAATGTTTATGTAAGTCTGGAGGGGCATTTTCCTATCCCCCCTGTTAATTTCTGCGAAAATTTACGCGTCTGGGGGCGGCGGTCAGTATTTTGTCGAATTACAGAGATAAGAACCGCCCCTCCCCCGGTAAAAATTCCACGGGAAATAGTACACTTTGTCAAAGCATGACGGAAATAAGGGGAACGCCACGAAAGTCAGTAGCGGAACTCCTGATAGCGGTCTTCCGTCATGGTTTTATGGTCGTGGCAGCTCTTACAAAGTGCCTGCCAATTGCCCTCATCCCAGAACAGCTTTGCATCCCCTCTGTGGGGAACGATGTGGTCAACCACGGTTGCTTTCACCAAGCGTCCCTGCTTCTGGCACTCCACGCACAAAGGATGTGCTTTTAAGAAACGTATCCTCGCTTTCTTCCACCTGCCATCGTATCCCCGGACGGAAGCACTGGCACGGTCAGCGGTGTGCAGCTTTGCGTGTTCTTCACAGTACATCCCGGCTGTCAGCTTTGGACATCCCGGATGCTTGCATGGTTTCATCGGTCTTCTCGGCATGGCGTCACCACTTCCTCACACCGCCGTAATATTTATCAGCGATTGCCTCCTGCTGGTACTCCGGCAGGCTCCGCAGTCTTTCCCTTACTTTCTCCAACGACTGCTCCTGTTCTTCATGTGTCTTGTGGAACCCGCAGTTTTCCCCACGGCATTTCCCACTAAGAGCATTGCAGAATCCATTTTCACATAACGCAAAACAATCCATTGCTAACTCCTTTCTGTCCTTTCCCCAACAGAAAAGGCAGCGGTGAAAGGATAAAGCCCGCTGCCCCTGTGCGGAAGACGTGAAAAAAGCCCCGTGGACTCTCCCACAAGGCTCCCTACACTTTTCCGCATTCTAAGAATATCACAGGTTCCAATAAACTTTCAATAAACCTTTACTAAACCTTTACTAAACCATTTGGCAGAAACGGGGTTATCCGAGGAAATAGCTTTCCGCTGTTTCCGCCCTCATCCTGTAAAGCGCATCCATCTCCGCTATTGCCTTTTTCCGGTATTTCGCTATCATCGTCTCGCTGACATTATATTTTTCTGTCAGCTCCCTCCATGTCATCTCATTGACCACCATGTCCCATATCACCTCCGGGAGCCTGCCGCTCAACTGTCTGATGGCATATTCAAAGAATTCTTTCTCTTCTTTTGTCGCCTCATACTTTTTCACCAGATGCTCAAACCATTCATCATCCATCTGTTCTTTCACCTGCCTGTATATGACCGCCGCCTTTCCCGTCCTGTCAGACGTCCCGCTCTCCTGCACCCTCTCTCCCTGCGGTCTTGAAAGGCAGAGGCCCCGGATGACGTCATCATACGGCATACCCTCAAACCGTGAAAGGTCAAATTCCATAATCCCCATGTCACGCTTCCAGTTCCGGTATTCCTTAAACATTTTCTCAACATCCATCCTAAGAGCCTCCAATCCTCGCTTTTACTGCATCCACAAGTGCCGACTGCCCGCAGTCCTTTTTCTCCAATGCCGCCATCACCCTCTCATCCAGTGTACCTTTGGAAATCAAATGGTGGATCACCACTGTTTCCTCCTGTCCCTGACGCCACAGCCGTCTGTTCATCTGCTGATATAATTCCAAAGACCATGTCAGCCCGAACCATATCAGCGTGGAGCCGCCCGCCTGCAGGTTCAGCCCGTGTCCGGCTGACGCGGGATGGATTGCCGCCACCGGGATTTCCCCGGCATTCCACTTTTTCATATCCTCCGCCGTGTCCAGCTCCACTGCCCCGGTGTGCTTTTTCAGCCTCTCCAGATCATGCTTATACCAGTAGGCGATCAGCACAGGCTTCCCATTCGCCGCCTCTATCAAGTCCTCCAGTGCTTCCAGCTTCCGGTCATGGATGTGTTTCACGTTCCCGTTCTCATCGTAGACCGCGCCGTCCGCCATCTGTAAAAGTTTATTGGCTAATGCCGCCGCATTCACAGCGTCAATGTTGCCGTCCGAAAAGGGAAGGAGCATATCCCGCTCTAGCTGCCCATACAGAGCCATCTCCTTTCCACTCATGGAAACCTCCACGCGGTTATAAACACATTCCGGCATATCCAGATAATCCACAGCCTTCATGCTGATGCAGATGTCGGAGATCAGCCCATAGATCATCTCCTCCGCGCCTTCCCTGGGCTTATAGGAAAATACCATCTCCCGGCTGCGCTTGTCCGGCACGAAGAACCGCTCCCGGTACCCGCCTATGAACCGCCCAAGCCTCTGCCCCATATCAAGGATGCCAATCTCCGCCCAAAGGTCAATCAGGCCATTCGGTGCAGGCGTCCCGGTCAGCCCCACGATGCGCCTCACCATCGGGCGCACTTTCTTAAGTGCCTTGAACCGTTTTGCCTTATGGGACTTGAAGGAAGAAAGTTCATCAATCACCACCATGTCAAAATCCCATTTATGGTTCTCCACCAGCCACTCCACGTTTTCCCTGTTGATGACATACACCTGTGCCTTTTTGTCCAGTGCCGAAAGCCGCTGTGATGCTGTGCCGATTGCAACACTCAAATGCAGCTTTTTTGTATGATCCCATTTCATTGCTTCACTTTGCCATACACTTCCCACCCGTAATGGACAGATAACTAAGGTCTTGCGAACTTCAAATCTGTCCAGCATCAATTCTTCCAGCGCCGTCAACGTAATAACTGTTTTGCCTAATCCACAGTCTAGGAACAGGGCGGCTACCGGATGCCCGATAATAAATTCAGCACTGTATTTCTGGTATTCGTGCAGGTCATCCCTGCCTAATGAACCTGCCATGCTGATCCCTCCTTTTCTGTGCGGCATGGATTTTGGAATGTTCGGAAGCCGTAAGCACCTCAAGGTTACCCACATTGTTATTACTGTGGTTGCCGTCAATATGATGCACTTCCTCATCCTCCCTGAGTGGTCTTCCAATTTCCGTCTCCATCAATTTCCGGTAAACTACTTTTCCTGCTATTCTTTGATTTTTTGCACCTGCCATCTCAAAATTTATGAAATCAATATAGCACCCTGCATCACAGAAATTATGCTTATTCCTCGCCACATCTGACCTCTTTTTGTAAATTGGTTTCCCACACCAGTCACACGGGACATATATCCTCTTCACCTTAAACACATAGCCACATTCCACACAGCAGAAAAAATGTTTATTTCTCTTTTTATGATTCCTGCGGTATTCAAATTCCTTCCCACAATTACTGCAGGTTTTCAGGCTTTGAAGTCTGTATCTTTCTGCATTGGCCTTTCCCAGACAAGCCCTGCTGCAATAATTTCTATCATGGATACGCCCTTTTTCCCGTTCAAATTCTTTCCCACACCAGTCACACCGAATTTTCAATCTCATCCAGCACACCTCCTATCTGTTCCACCCGGTCAACCACATAAACCGGAAAGCCTAAACTCTTAAGCTGCCTCATTCTTTTTATCTGCAATGGTCGTGGCTTTTTCCCCGGAGCCTTCAACTCCACGAATGCAATCTTCCTCCCAGGCAGCAATACGATTCTGTCCGGCACCCCATCCAAACCGGGTGAGATGAATTTCACCGCCATGCCTCCCATCTTTTTCACTGCGTCTGTGAATATCTTTTCCACACGTTTTTCGGAATGAACCACAGCCATAACGCCTCACCTCCCTCTCCGTCCACATGGACCGACTTCACGCCCAACAGCGCCTTCTGCCGCCTGACCTCTGCCTTTTTTATGCCGTTTTCCTCTGCCAGTTCATACACTTTTTTATAATCCACGAATCCGTCTTTCAGGACTTCTTCCAAAAACATAGCTTCCTCCAATCTCAGGAACAACGGAACGAACGAACAAAAAATCCCTATATTGTTATACGCGTGTATTACACATACACACATTCTCTCTCTCTTTTATTTTTATATATTTCATATAGTAAAGGTTGTTCCGTTGTTCCATTAAATCTGCTAACGCCCATAGTTACTGGCTTTTTTCAAAGAACAATCTGCGGAACATTCATCTGCATTGTTCCGTTTGTTCCCGGCAGTATGCCCTCTGCTTCCCGTAAACGGGGAAAACGTACATCCCTGTCCTCGTTCCGGCATACTTCTCCCACCCCTCGATCTTGCGCATGATGGCATTGATCTCATAGGAATCCGTCTTTTTCAGCGCAGAGGACTCCCGCCCGAAGCACTCGCACCATATCTCCATATTGCAGACAAGCGTCCGGCGCACCGTACCCATCCGCTGCGACTCCCCGAATTCACTACCGTTCAGGAAGTTCCTGCGGTCATATAAACTCATTTCATCCCAATTCTCCGGGAGCAGCGTGTCAAGGTATGTCCGCACTAAGCCCTCCCTGTCATCCGTCTCCATTGCCTCCGCCTGCTCCGCAATGGCGATCTGTGCTTCCTCGCCTTCGAGGTAGAGCTTCTCCCCGGAACGGTACAGTGTGACCGCCTCTGCCCATATCTGCCATATCTCCTCCTCAGTGATCTGCCACGGCTTCTTCCGGCTCTCCCTGCCCACCCGGACAGGCCAGAAGCGGCGGTTGCCCGTCACGTCACGGAGGAACCCGTTCTCTGAGTTGGTGCTTCCCACGATGATGCACTGGCGCGGGTGGCTTTCCACGTTCATGCCGTAGCTTGCACGGTACTTGTCATCCACGCGGGAGAGGAAGGACTTCACGGTCTCCACATCGGTCTTTCGCATCCCGGCAAGCTCGCCAAGCTCCAGTATCCAGTAGCCCTGCAGTTTCTCCGGGCCGGACTTGTCGCGCATATCGGTGAGGGTCAGGCTGTCGGAGAACCATGCGCCGCCCAGCTTGGCAAAGAGCGTGGACTTCCCGATGCCCTGCGGCCCGTTCAGGATGAGGACGGAGTCGAACTTTATCCCCGGCTGGTATATCCTCGCCACGGCAGCCGCCATCGTCTTGCGGGTGACCGCCCGCGTGTAGCTGGTGTCCTCCGCAGCGAAGTAATCCACCAGCAGGGTCGCCACCCTTTCCGTGCCGTCCCATTCCGGCAGGCTCTCCAGATATTCACGCACCGGGTGGTATGCCCTCTTCGCCGCCACCGCAAGCACCGCGTCCTTCGTCTTGGTCGGTGAGTAGACATTGTACACATTGCTCAGATATACTTTGAGGGACGCAAAGTCAGAGTCATTCCACCCCTGCTTGATCTGCTTCCACGGAAGCCCCTCCCCGGCATCTATCCCGTCCCGGTGGAGGTTGAATGCGATGGAATGAAGCCTTTCATCACTGCGCAGGATCAGCACAAGGTTATCCAGCGTAGGCTTCACCGCGCCCTGCTTGTCAAGGTCAAGGGATGCCTGCCAGTCATCGGATGGGGCGAATTCCTCCCCCGCCGCTTTCTGCCGCTCCTGCGCCAGCGTGGTTTTTACGTTCCCATCCTTTACCGCGAACTCGCTCATGGCACCAAAAGAAGGGAGCTTCGATGCTTCCGTGTCCTCCGCCGCCTTTTCATCCAAATCTCCATACCTGTGTATCCGCACCATGTCAAAGGCGTTCATCAGCTTGCCGCAGGCAGGGTCCGTGGCATGATGGGAGTAAGCAAATTTCCCCTCATAGACCACCACGCCTGCCTGTGAGTCAGCCGGGATATAGTCATACCGCCCGGACATCGCACTTGGTTGGTAGATGTCCGGGAGGAATGCGGCTATTGCTTCCTCGATGGAATACGTCCGGCAGAATGCACCGATGACGCCATCCTTTGTGAGCGGGTCTGCCTGTTTGCGCATCTCCCTCTGCACGATATTCTGCTGACGGCTGCTCACCGGCCACTCGGAGGAATCCCGCCAGTCCTTATACCGTGAAAGCACATCCTCCGGATTAAGCAATTCCCCCTCGATATCACGGAAAAGGAATTCCCCGTCAGCGGAAGTGGAAGGCCAGTACATGAGGCGGCTCGGCTCGTAGGTGGTGTCATCGAACATCTCAATCCCGATATCCTCCGCCACCTTCCTTGCCACCGCCACATATTCATCCGGCGATACCGGACGGGATAAGATGATCACAAGCCGCAGCCTCGGATTCTCCGGCGTGTGCTTATGGGTGGAATAAATGAAACAACGGTAATTGTACAGCATTTCTATCTGCTCTATCACGCCCGGAACTGCATGGTCGATATCCAGCGTTATAATGGTGCGGTATTCCACGCTGTCTTTCTTCCTTCTGCCGCCCTTCAGCTTTCCTGCCACAAAGCCGCCCACGTCCTTGATAGTGTCCTGCTTCGCTTTCGTCATTTTCACATACTGCTCCACGGTCTCCGCCGTGCGGATGGTGTGGGAGATGCGCTCTATAAATTCATCCAGTTCCATCTCCACGTTGTTCCAGCGTTTCTCCATCCTTGAATTGCCTGTTGCGATCTGTATCTTCATTCCTTCCTGCCCTCCAATAATTTCAGATTTTTCATGCACTGGTTATAGATAATCTGTTCTTCCCTTGCTTTCCTCCGGTAGAAATGCCATTCCTCCGTTTTGGCTGTAAGGGACTCCGCTTTTTCCGAAAATGCCTTAACTTTCCCGGAATGCTCCTGTGCCTTTATCCGTAAAAACTGCCGCAGCTTACCCTTGTCTTCCTCTTTCGCAAACCTCCTGATCAGCGGGAACACCTTCCTTGCCACCGCCGCCGTGCATGGGAAGAACTCATGGATATACAGCTCCATCCTCCCGTTCTTATAAACGATTTTTACAGTTTCCCTTTCCGTTTTCTGCTCCGCCATACGCATCCCGCCGTAAGCAGTCGGGTCATGGTACCCTTCCGCATTCCTTCTCTCCATAAATTTCTCCTTCTACTGTTTCTGGTAAAATTTACACTCATATCCGTCTGCTCTTAAAGGCAGCCCCACCGCCCATGCAGGCTGAACCGCCATAATTTCACACATTTCTTCCACAGAGCCAGTACCCTCCGGCACTTCCGCTATGATCTCATCATGGCAGTGCATGACGATAGGGTATCCCTTTTCCTCCACACGGAGCATTGCCTCCGCCAGTAAATCCCTCGCTGTCCCCTGCACGATGTTCTCCACCAACTTGGGGCCGTAGGTTTCAATCCGGCTCCATTTCTTGTTTTCAGAAATCCCTTCATAAGTCAGGCCATCTCTACCGAATCTGTTTACGGCCATCCTCGGTTTTACATAAGACAGCTTCCTGCCGGACGGGAGTGTGATGAATAAAATCCCGCTCTTATATTCAAAAATGATCTTCCCGACCTTCGTTTTCTGCTTTTCTGTAACTGCTTTAACAGCCGCCGCATCTACATCCCACCAGAACTGTGTGATATGGGGATTCGCCTTTCTCCATGCTGCTACAAGCGGAGGCAGTTCATCTTCTGTCAGCCCCATGTCCAATGCACCCATTGAGATGAGCGCGCCTGCCGCCCCGCCAAATCCGAGGCCAAGCTCCGCTAATTTCCCTTTCTGCCGAAGCGGGGAACCTTTCGTGATCTCCTCCATCGGCACATGGAACATGGAGGATGCCGATGCTTCATAAATCTTCCCGTGGGAGGTAAACACATCCAATCTCCACTGCTCCCCGGAAAGCCATGCCAGCACCCTTGCTTCTATGGCAGAAAAGTCCGCCACCACAAAACGGCATCCCGGCTTTGGTATAAATGCAGTTCGGATAAGTTCCGAGAGAACATTCGGTGTGAAATCATATAAAAGTTCTATATCTTCAAATCTGCCCTGCTTCACAAGTTCCCTCGCAAGTTCCAAGTTGGGAATGTAGTTTTTCGGCAGATTTTGGATTTGCACTATTTTGCCGGACCATCTTGACGTCCTATTTGCGCCGCAAAACATCAGCATCCCGTGTACCCTGCCATCCGAACAGACAGACCGCTCCATAGCCTCATACTTCTTCACGGATGTTTTTGCCATCAATAACCTTAATTTGAGCAGTTCCTCCACTTCCCCGTCCGTCTCCGCTATCATATCCGCCACCGCTTTCTTGGAAAGGCTCTCTGCCTCCATGCCCATATCCCCAAGCCAGCCTTTGAGCTGCGCCACGGAATTGGGGTTCTCCAATCCAGTCAGTTCATAGGCGCGTTTCGTCACCACCTCTTTATGGAGCCGCTCACAGGCAATGGCCTGTTCCACCAGTCCCATATCCACCAAAACGCCACGGTCATTGATGCGCTGGTCTAAGCGGTACAGTTCCATCTCGCTTTCCGGGATAGGGAAATTATGCAGTTTCCTGCGGATGGATTTCTCCACGTCCACATCCCTCTTGCAGTAGGTCTTGAAAAGCTCCCACTTCTCCGGCGCATGGCAGGGAAGGTTTCTTGTCCTGCCGCCGTTTGCCTTGGTGGGCTTACACGGGATACAGAAATACCGGATCAGTTCCCTGCCCTCCTTCATCTTCTGCTCATCCAGACCAAGCACCCTGCCAACATCCTCCAGTGACCGGGGCAGGGCGAGCATGGCCGCCTGTACCGCGCTGCAATGCCAGGACTCCGGGGGAAGGTATCTCCCGAAATGCTTTGACAGGCAGGTGCGCTCAAAGTTGGCGTTGTATGCCGTCTTGGTCACTGACACATCAAAGATGGCATCCTCCACCTCTGCCGGGAGCTGCTCCCCCTGCGCCAGGTCTATGATCTGTGTTTCCCCTCCGTCAAAGGAATAGGCAAACAATAAAATCTCAAAAGCAGGGCTGTCCGCATAAGCGTATACCCCGCATTTGATCAAATCCACATCGCTGAAACACTCGATATCGGCTTCTAAGATTCGTCCCATTTCTTGGCTCCTTCCTGTGTAGATACTATGGATGATGGGCGGCAGTTCCCCGCCGCCCCGGTATGCCTATCCAAGAAAATCTTCCTCATCATCCACTTCCACCGCGTCAAAGTCATCCTCGGCATTTGTCCTGCCGCCAAGGGACTCCCCGTCACGCAGTTTCTGGATATTGCCAAGACCTGCGGCGATTCCCTTATTGCCATTGGTGGAAAATCCGTAGAAATTCACGCTGATCCTGCCATAGCAGCCGGAATACACTTCCGACTGGTCAAGGATGGGCTGTACATTTTTATCCACCACCTGCGGTGCCTGTTTGCTGTTAGCGTTAAAGAAGTAGCTGTCTGCATACGCCTCATCCTCCGGGCGGTCAATATCACCGTCCCTTAAAGGGAGCTTCAAATTCGCCGGGACCTTGCCGCCCCACTTGGAGACGGAATCCTTCTTCGCCTGCTCAATCGCCCTTTTGATCTTCTCGATGGTTTCCGTATCCGACTTCGGTATGATTGCCGATACGGAATACTTGGGGTCGCCATCGCTCACTGCATTTGGCTCCCAGCAGTGCAGATAGGAAAACCTGCACGGTACGATTACTTTTGTCAAATTCGCATTTTCATTACTCATTGTTCTATTCCTCCTTAAAATCCGCCTCCGCGGTTGCTGCCATTATTTCCTGCCTCTTGTCCGATTCCGGCACTAAGGTCACCTTGCCTTGTGGCTTGTAGACCAGTTTCCCAAGCACCTCTGCAAATTTCTTCTTCCCAAGGAGCCGCTCCATCTCCGTAATGCCGATGAGCGTCTTTTTGTAGATGTCCGTGTACCCGGCTTTCTGTGCCGCCTGCGCCACTTCCTCCTCATCCGTGTATTTCCGGTTGCTCCTGCCCTCCACCAGCTTGAAGCCGGCCCACTTTTTCCCTTTCGTGACCGCCTCGTCCTGTGCATAGGCGTAGACGTCCGCAGACCACTTGGCAAGCTCGTCCGCTACTTTCAGGACTTCCGCTATCTCCTCATCTGACAATAACGGCGAGGCTTTGAACTCCATCTGTGCCAATCTTAAATATTCCTCCGCCCTTGCCCTGCAGGTATTCTTCGCCTTGCAGAAGCGGCACCAGTCGCCACAGCAGAACTCGCCCTCACCCTTGATGGCAAGCACGGCCTTTGGCTTTAATTCCATCTCCACCCATTCCATCAGCTCCTTTACGGAAATCTCCCATGTGCTGACGGATTCCAGTCTCGGCTGGAAGATGGTCATACGGATAATTTCAATGTCATAGAGGGCATCGAACAGTTCCAGCGCCCCTAATCCATACAGCATCATCTGTGGGTTCCACTCCGCCTCCACCGCTACGCCTTTCCCGTACTTTAAGTCAATGACGGTCAGAACTTTATCCGCAACTATCAATAAATCCCCGGTGCCAAAGCCCTCCGGCACATAGGCGGAATAGTCCAGCCTCTGCTCGATCAGGACAACCGGGTCACTGCACTCCTGCTTTGCAAGCTCCACCTGCTCCATCGCATAGGCCACGTAGCCGTCCGTGCATTCCTCCATCTCGTCACAGTGGTAATCCGACACCGGGCGCTTTGACCTGCGTTTCAGGCATTTTTTCAGCTTATGCTCTGCAAGGGCATGGGCGGCGGTGCCTTCCTCGGCATAGACGCTGCCGCCAGACTCTTCCTGAAACTGCTCCTCCAGCCTTGCGGATGGCGTGCAGGAGAGCCACCGCTTGGAGGAAGATGCGGAAAGCAATGCGTGTTTCCCCATCACAGCACCTGCGCTTCCTGCATCAGCGCCGGGTAGTCCTCCGGCTTCACCGCCGAGAGCTTCGCCGCGCCGTACTTCTGCAACAGTTCCTTAATCTCCTTTGACTTACCCTCCTGGGTCTTCTGCGCCATCAGCGCACGGATGCCCTCCAGCGTGGCGGGCTTCTCCTGCTGTGTTTCCGTCTGTGCTTTTTCCGTAGCTGACGGCTGTGCCTTCTGTGTTTTCTCTGCTGTCTTACTTCCTCCCTCCGCTTTGGCAAGGCCGCGCAGACCTTCCGCAACGATGGAGAAACCTTCCGCAATCCTCAATAATTCACTTCCCATTTACATTCCCTCCGTTTCCTTGAATATGACTTTCTTTCCCTGCACCGTGGCATGGACGATCTCCTCCGCCATCCCTTCGGTGGCTTCCCCGAACACCCACACCTCGTCACATCCCGTGAGCAACTCCATCCCCATAGCGATGCCGAGCTGCCTCTCTTCCTCGATGCCCTCGTTTAAGAACTGAGGGAACAAAAGGTGCGGCGCGATGGGCAGATACCCTTCCTCACACGCCATGCGGCTGTAGACCGCTGCCTTCCTCGCATTCCCTTCCATGTCGCCACGGAAAGGGCTGCAGATAAAAACCTTCTTACGCATCCGTCCCTACCTCCTTCACGGAAAGCTCCTCCACGCTGCCTCCGGGGACAATGATCGTTACCCGGCGCATCTCACCGAACAGTCGCCGGAGCAGGCGCTCACGCAAAGGTACAGTCCTGCACCAGACGATGCCGCCAGAACCCGGCTCTTTTGTATAGCTGATCTTCAAGCTGTGTTTCATCTGCCTTTCACCTCTTTCTAAGGGCGCTCATTTTTATTGCCCTCACTATTAGGTCACGGGAAAGGCAAATCCGCAGGGTCTATTTCAAAATTTTTTCAAGTTTTTTGTGTATGCGTTTCATCCTGTCACGGATGGCGCTTTCTCCAACACCCTCCTCCCGCGCAATGCTGGCAAAACTGCGCTCTTCAAAATAGACTTTCCTCACCAGCTCCCTTTGGGATGGGGATAAAGCCTCCATAGCGGAATACAGCCGCGCCATGTCCTCCCGGCGCACCGCCTCCCCTTCCGTATCCTCCGCCGAGGCAAACAGCTCCCCTTCGTAGTCCATGCCATTTAGAGAGAAGTGGCGGCGGGTCTCCTTCTGGTCATTGTTGTCCTGCTGACGTTTTAAATCCAGCAGCATCCCTCCGAGGCGTTCGTCCACCTCCACCTCGGAGACTTCCCCTGTCACAAATTCATAGGTGATCTTCATTCAGACCTCCCGCCGTAACCCGGCAGGACGCAGAATGTTTTGATTTTTCCAGACATACAGCGTTCCTTTCTTTACGCCTTCGTAAAGCCAGAAACGCTATATTTTTTTGATATGAAATTACCTAGAAACGTAAAAAAGGCCGGAGTAAGCTAAGGTATTGGTCTCTAGCTTTACTCCGGCCCTTCGCAGCTCGTCACTTGGCCGCTCGCACATTCGAGTAAACATTATTTCATTTTCAATGAGGTCTGTATCAGCCATTCCAGCCTGACTGTCCTACCGCAATGAGGGCATCTGATACGGACTACTGTCCTTCCCTCCACGGTGGCGATTATATCGCAGATCCTCTTCCGGCACAGCGGACACCTTATTTTGCACATCTCTCAATCCCTCCCACAGCCACTTCTGGATTTCTAACCGCGATCAGCGGAACGGTTCTGTGCAGATGTCCTTACAGTGATAATTTCCATAAATTACCATGTATACTGTAAGTATGCCCACAGAGCGCATTCCTAATCACGCCTATACAAAAAATGGCAGGGCTACCCCTGCCGCCTGTTCTTCTTATGTACCATCCTTGGGCTAAAGCCCACCTGCACCACCTCCCCGCAGTGCCTGCACTTTATTTCAAGCACAGACTTCCCCGGCGACATCACTTCAATGTCAAGGATGTGCCGCCCGCATTTAGGGTTCGGGCATCTGATCCTTTCCATTGACAACCGCCTCCCCACACTGATATGTAACAAGAGAACCAGACAGATGACAATTACGTTCTGCTTGGTTCCCTTTTATCGTTTGTGCATTATAGGTTTTCTTCGTGTGGTACTTTCACATTGCTGCTCCCCGATTCCCCTATCTGCTGAAAACCGAAGAAGATTTTCATACCTTTTTGCTAATATAGGGCAAGACTAACACATTTCCTAAAAATGAAATTTCCCCTCATCATATATCAGCCGTAAAATAGAAGCATTCTTTACTTTCTCCACAGCACATAATTGTTCCGGTGCAAAAAGGTATAATAATGTTTTTATAGCAAAGGCATGAGTAACCACTAAAATATTGCCGTTCTCATTGGACGATTCGTTTTGGGCTATATCCTCAAATACAGCTTTCAGACGATTCTCTATATCTGTAAAAGGTTCTGCCATACCTGTTGTGTCATGTTCATAAATCGCCGCCGCAACATCTGGAAGCCTTTTATTTAATTCCGCAAATGACGAAACACCTAACCAGTCAGAAACCGCTTTTATAAAAGTTGTATTATGCTCTGCATCCATAGAACCTAGACACCATTCTCGCAGCCGCATATCTTTCTGAACTTTAATATCACTATTCCCACTGATTGATAAAATCAGCTCCGCCGTCTGCACAGCTCTTAATGTGTCACTCGCATATGCAGTATGAAAAATAGTGCCTTTAATTTCAAGCCCTAAATCCGTTGCAGCCTTTTTTCCATTATCGGTAAGCGGTGAATCACTCCATCCCTGCGCTCTGCCCAGACTGTTCAGCAAGGTTTCTCCATGCCTGACTATGTAAAAAGTAACCACGCTATCATCCCTTTCCTACTTGAAAATCACTTATGTTTCTGCATATACTCCGCTTTCACTTTATCAATGGTCTTACCGCCAATGCCAAAATTTTTATCTGGCACTTCTTTAATGGTCGTAACAAAAAATTCCTGCGGTACTTTCATAATCTCGGAAGATACTTCCGTCAATCGCTTTATCAGCTCCTCCTTTTGGTTATCTGATAAAGCTCCACTTTCAACTGTAATGTAAGGCATTTTCCCTCTCCTTCCTATTGTTCTAAAGCTGTCTCTGCTCCCCGATTCTCCTACCTGCCGGAAACTGAGGAAGCCCGCTCTGTCTCGGCTGTGGCTTATTGGTGATATGCAGCCGCTTTTTTAATAGGACGGCTCCTCTATCATTCAGAGCCGCCCATGCTCCCTCAATATAAATTCGGGCACTTCAACCTACACATTGTTCTTTGAACGCTTGTCAAGCTCTTTTATGTATTCATCAAATGAGTATATTTTATCTTCTCCCGCAAAACGGAATCTTGCCCTTGTTCCCTCTATGCAGGTTGCCTTTATCATATCGGAAACGGACATTTTCTTGCTCTGGTTGCTCTGCACCTGCTTATCAACTGACTGCATCAGTTCTTCTTTCGTACAGACCTTTCTTACAAAAGATGGCGGTGTCTGTGATATCATTTCCCGATCAAACCTCTGTGTGCCGTTCTGATCCTGACGCACCATTGCTTTTCCTGCTGCCATGTATCCTGTTGCTCCTATTCCATTTACATTCATTTTCTTTAATCCTCCATTGTCATCAATTATTTTAAAGGTGGCTCCTCTGTCGTTCAGAACCACCTCTGCTCTCTCATAATAAGTCCGAGCAGTTTATTACTTCATAAATAGCAAACGTACATTACCTAACTTCCCCTGTCAAACTTCATGACAAACACCTCCTTTCGCTGCTCCCAATCTGCCGGGAAACGGAAAACCTGCCCACCCTATTTCCTTACATAACCTCTCCATCAATTATCAAAAATACATCCGCATATGTTTTACTTAAATAGGTTTTATAATCTTCAATTTGCTCTCTGTCTACTTCACCGTTTGTCTTTAACGATAATTTTATTGAATATTGCTCTGTTCCTTCATCATAGGATACCGTTGCATCTGCCGATTCAATCCCATCTGCATCCTTAAACATACTTTCTGTAGTCTGTACCAGATAATCACAGTATTGTTCAGTTGGATTGCTTTGTGTTGCCACATCATCGAAGTTTACTGAAATGGCGTTTTCTTCCACATCAGATTGTAACGCTTTATCCGCTGCTGTTTCTGTATCCTGTGCACTGGCTATCATTCCGCACCCTGTCATTAACAATACACACATTATCGCTAACAAAAACGCTATTCCTTTTTTCATCAACATTTTCTCCTTTTTTAATATTGCAACTCTGTTCCCCGATTCCCATATCTACTGGAAACCAGAGAAGCCTGCCCTGTCCGGCTGTGCCTTATTGGTGATATGTGTCCGAGCTATATTTCCTGCTATGCTTTTACATTAAACCCTCTTTTCGTTACTTCTCTGCCCGGAAGATGTAAGACTTCTTTCGTAAGAGGTACAACACGCCCATTGCTGACCGCATAATCCAGTAACTTCTGCATCGCTTTCAGATTCGGCTGGGACAGCAATGTTCCACTCTTTCCATATGTACTGTTCCCAAGTTCTGAAAGAACCTCATCCGTATATGCCATCTGCTCATCTAACCATTTTTCATATGCTGTCGGTGTAGCTTTCTCCCTGCGCAGGGTTTCCTCCCGCTCCTTGCGGTAATTATTCCAATATTGATCATGTCTGACTTTGGTATCTTCCAGCCATTCTCTCTGATTCGGCCCATATCCGTGTTCCGTGTCAATGTCATAAAGGCCGCCATCCTTATAGCCAATGGTAAGCCCGCGCTCATCTTCTTTATCCCATCCCTCTTTTACATAGACCTGATAATTTTCATGCAATGCTGACATAGGCAGAGCATCTATCTCACCATTTGCCAGCTTTTCATTATACCGCTCTGTCACCACATCCCACAGGTTTCGCCCATCCGGTGTATAGATTACTCCATCCCTGTTTTCCAGTTCCCTCATATCCAGACCTGTCATATCATTCACAAAATGCCACATGACCGCCTTTTCCTGATAAGCCGTATCATATAAATACTGCTTGGGCTGCTCGAACCCGTTATTCGCCGGATTGCACCAGCGCAAATGCTCATACAAGTATCTTCCATTGTTTCCCCTGTTCAGAACTTCCTCTATCTGCCTTGCCAGTGCCTCATCCACGCCACTTGCATGGATTTTATATTCATACGGGTCAACCCGTAGCTGCAAGTCTGCACCCTCCGGAATAACAATTCCGTTTTCCTCAAAAAGCTGGTTGATAGAATCATTTATGCCGTTACGCACTTCGTCATTCCATTCCTCGTCATGCATGATTCCTCCACCGAAGGTTTTCTGTATGATTGGATCATAACTGTTGACAGCAGCCGGAAGACCGTTCAAGACACGCTTTTCGGATTCAGCACATATCTCACGCTCTCTCTGAGTCAAGCCTTTCACATAATAAGGCGATTTTGTGTTATAGTATTTATCCCATATATGTTTTGAGGGATTATCAAATTTTTTATTTTCTTCATTTACCTTTGCATAATGTTCATCAATGACCTTCATATATTTTTCATACTTTGCAATGATAGATGGTATGGGAAATGTCGTTGCCCTGTCCTGTTGTGCCAGATTGCCACTTTGGGATGTCCGTTCCGTATAGACCGGGACAGCCTCCTCTCTTTGGCGTGTTTTTACCACACTATCAGTCTTTGCAGATGCTTTTACTTCCTCCGCTTTGTGACGGGATGCAACCGCCTGATTATTATATAAAGCAGCATATTCCTTTACCACACTGCTTCCTATTCCACTAACACTCATTTCTTAATATCCTCCATTCCCTTTTTGCCCCCACCATTCACGAATCCGCACCTGCCCCCCGATTCCTCTATCTGCCGGAAACCGGAGAACCCTGCCCTGTTCTGCTATAGCTTATTGGTGAATATGTGTCCGCTGGCTTCTTGTCTAACTATGACTTACTTTTGCAGAAAGTCAAAATATCATTGATCCATTTGCCATACCGCAGATACCCGTCCCAATTTCCAAGTGTTTTCATATCATCCATAAGCGCATATGCCGCTGAAAGATAATCGGCTTTCTCATGGTAAGAAGCTGTTCCCGCCTTATCTTTCATGATAGCCATGCTGAGGAAATTGCTGTCTGATTTATTCCCGGTATGTGCATTTAATGCAAGCATCTCCGTGTAAGAGCAGCTATTAGGATTCACCTTACTTACATCCACTGTCTGCTCATATTCATTTCCGTTTTTGTCCATGCCTTTTACAAGATAAACCGGATTTTTCTCTGAATAATCATCTGCCCTATATACATTTGCACTTTCTCCTGTCTTCGCATCATAGATAGAAAATAATGCATCCGGGGTAATATGTACTACATTTCCTGTTGCTTTCACATTCGCCCCGAAATCACCCTTCGTACTGCTTTCTGCCTTTCTTGCTCCCTGCCATGCCGGATATCCTGCTGCTCCTATTCCGTTAATACCCATTTTTCAAATCCTCCATCACCATCAATTATTTTTTATTAAAGAAACATTAGCTTTTTCATTGGATTTTCTTAACATTTCTTCCATCGCTTTCACATATTCATCAAATGTCATAACCACAGAAGATCCCACAAAACTATAAAGAGTATTTACTGCATTTGGAAAAGCATTTGCTAATGCCTCTCGTAAAGTTGGCCCATTCTTCTCTGCCGCTTTAACTCTATCATCAATTTCTTTTTGTATTTCTTCTGCTGTTTTAACTGTTGCAAAACTGCACGAACCTTTCACTCCATTTCGTTCCATAATACTGCGATCAAAATACACCGGCACGGATGTGTAGTCATTAAGACTTTGCTGCCACTTGTCCATAGAAAGATAAGCGTCCCAATTTCCGGAACTTTTATATTCCTCCATAACCTCCTTTATCGCCGTACTGTAGTCTGCCTTATCTAAATAAGTTTTCGCTCCTGTCTTTTCAAACAGAATATCTGCTCTCTGCTTATCTCCTAAAGATGTATTTCCCGTTTCCTGATTAAGCATCATAAGTTCAGCATAGCTACAATTTCTTGGATCTATAATCCATGCATGGTGCATCCTTTCAAATTCTTCTCCCTCTGCGGTCTTGCCCTTTAATATGTAAATTGGCGTATCATCCGAATAAATGTCTGAACGATGTATCTCAACGCTCTCCCTTGTCTTTGGATTTGAAAAAGACATCAACGGTTCATTCACTTTACTTCCTCTGTTTATATCTCCTATTTGATTATTAAAATACTTACCTAAAACTCTCTTTTTACCCGTCATATAATTCGAGTTAATTCCAGTATTATTATCAATTCCATTTAAATTCATTTTCTTTAATCCTCCATTGTCGTCAATTATTTTGATGGTAACTCCTCTGTCGTTCAGAGCCACCTCTGCTCCCTCATAATAAGTCCGAGCAGTTTATTACTTCATAAATAGCAAACGCACATTACTTAACTTCCCCTGTCAAACTTCATGACCAACACCTCCCTTCGCTAAAAATCTGCCATCCGTTTATAACACGAGTCAGCTTTCAAAAAGTTTCATTTCGCTTATCTGTGGCGGCCCCTCTGTCGTTCAGAGCCGCCCCTGCCCCCGGCAGTCCGCAGAAGCAAAGGTTTATGCGCCTCTGCGGAATAGGGTGTAAACTTTCACTAATCTGCCTATTTCCCTTTTTCATCTATCAAGCTGTCAGCCATTTCATGAATCTGTTCAAGTTCTCGCTGATCCAAGAATTGGAAAGGCTGCTCTGGTTCTGCAGGCTTTCAAAGAATGACTGGAAATTATTATATTTTACATTCTGGAATGTATTAGGCAGTTTCGTCTTTTCCACTTTCTCTTTCCAGTCAGCATAATCGCTGTCTTTCTTTGTGTCGGAAGAAGCGTTCAGTATCTCCTTTGCAGCTTTTGTGTATAATTCTATGAATTTAGCAGCGTGGCTCTCCCCACCCTTGCTGTTAATGATACTCTGGTTTAACTCGTTGATCTGGTCATACAGATCGGTGTCATTCGCTTTCAGCCAGCTTTCCATATCCACATAGCTGCTCGGTGCGCCGGACATCCGCACCTGCCCTTCCTGCACATTGTAAATAACCTTTCCGCTGTCTGAAACGGAACCATTCAGGCCGTATTTCGCAATCGTCTCCATTGCAGACATGAAATCCGCCGCATGACCTTCATCCAGATAATTTTCTGCCAGATACTTAGCCGCCTCCAAGCCGAAAGCCACCTTATCCAACCTTTCCTGTTCCGATAATCCCGAAGCATCACCCGGCATAAGGTAATTGGAAATGATGCCCATCGTGGAGCTGATCACTTTGTCATCTGCCCCTGCAAGGCTGTTGTAAAGCTGTTCATTCGTTTCATAATTCGGAATGACGATCCTGTGCGTATTTTCAAGCTGTGTCACATTCTCTGCCTGGAATGCGGCATCCCTTGCCGCCTTCGCCGCCGCTTCTTCCTCTGTCATTTCCCTGCCGGACATAAATTTCTTGCCCTCTGCAAGCGCCGCAAGGCCATCACCGGAAAACTGCACGATGACGCTGTCTCCATACTGTGCAGAAATCTCATTCATAGCTTTCATGGTTTCTTCTTTTGACATTTTATCCATGACCTTATTTCCATGTTCATCTGTGGTATTGAACCGATATTTCACTAAGGTGTCTTTCTTCGCCGCCGAATTGGAACCGTAGCTTTTCAACTGCTCCGTCCCAGCATAAAACTGGCTGTAATCCTGATTAACATTCATTGACATTGCATTATCCTCCCATGCTAAAATTTGAAATCTTTTTCCCGTTATGCTTTTAAGTCCATATTCAAGCCCGTAACTGCTGCATTACCCTTATCAGCTTTGGGAACAGCCGCATTTTCATCATCTCTGTTAATGACTACTATGCCATTCCACTTATTGCCAAACTGCTCCTTGCCTGCTTCGTCCAATTTCTCCTGCAATTTTTCCTTTTCTTTCCGGTCTGCCTGCCGCTTTTCTTCAATCTTTACTTTTTCCTGTTTCTTTTCCTCATTCTGCTTGCGAATTTTCTCTGCATTTTCAGACATTGTTTGTAAATGGGACTTTGCATTTGAATCTTTTGTTGTTATCGCCCAACTGCTAATACCGCCGTCCTTATCAATCGCCCAACCCTGAGCGTCAACTCTCCAACCACGAGCAGCCTGCATTTGAGTAAATTGTTCGTCACATTCCTGCATAGCTGCAATATTTTTTTCATACTCTGCTTCTAATTCCGGGTCACTTGCCATTTTTGCCAAAAACTGCGGAGAGATTGCAACATTTACAGTCGAACTAGAACCGTACTGCATTCCTTTAGTATAATTGGCAGCTACAAAGCTGTAATTGCTGTACTTCTTAGAAAGATATGATAATTCGTCTGCCGCCGTTTTTCTTGTGGTGCTGCTTGTTTCCTTTGCCGTGCTGCTTTCAGTTGTCTTTTTCTTGTTGTCCGCAGTATTCGTGTAGCTGCTTGCATAGCCACTATAATTGTTACTGATTTCCATCGCCATATTTTCGTCCTCCACAATAAAATTTTTATTGGTGGCCCCTCTGTCATTCAGAGCCGCCCATGCCCCCTTATGATAAGTCCGGGCATATCCTGCTTTACTCCACAATGCCCGCCGCTTCCATGATGTTCTGCTCATATGTATAAGCCGCAGCCGAAACCACCTTTTTGGTTATGCTGGACTTATAATATCTCTCGTCTGCTTCCTGCTCCATCAGCTTGCGTTTCAGAGCGCTTTCCTCATTCAGACGGGCATATTCCTCTCGTCTTTTCTTCTTTGCTGCCTGTTCCGCTTCGAACTGGCGTTGCTGCTCCTCTGTCGGCCCGGATATATTACCGCCGCCCCCTGTTACACGATATTTTTCAATTTCTCCATTTTCATCAAGCGAAATCAGCCATGAACATATCCTGCCCGGTCTGACAGAAGTTGCTGTATATGTGGTAATAAAATTTTCAACATTCGCCATTACCCTCTTGGCCAGTTCGGGATCATTCTTCATCTTTTCCTCTAATTCCGGCGGTACAATAATCGACTTCTGCCCTAAAGTAGAATTCCACCGTGACTGTACCTGCGAACTGGTTGCTTCCGGCTCAGCCCCTGTCGGTTTCCAATTTAATACAGATGCATCGGTATCATCCTGAAAGAATTTTTCAAGCGGAAAATCATTCCTGTCCCACGCTCCCTGCGATATCGCTGAACCATCCATCACATGGTAGTAGGCTCCGGGATACCTCGCCTGCCACATATCCTTAAAGCTCATTCCCGACACGCTTTCCTGCCTCGCCATCTTTGCCGCCGCAAGCTCCGCAAAGCCCACGCCATCGCTCTTGCCCGTCGCCACATTTTTCCGGTACTGCTCTGCCAGATAGTACCCTCCTACTTTACCTGTCAATCCAAAATCCATCTTCACTTCTCCTTTCATTTTTCATCATTACGGACAAAATGAACACTCTGCCCTTTACCTTAAAATCCATTGTTCCCTGATACTTCTCCGCTGTGCTTTTTATGTTGGCAAGCCCTATCCCATGATTCTCACGGTCTGCCTTATCCGTTACGGGGAATTCCTCCTGCCGTCTCCGCACCAGCCGCCCGTCAAAGCTGTTCTCCACTTTCAAGAAAAACAGTTCCCTCTTTTGGAATGAACTGATACGGATAAAGGCTTCTGCATCCGGTTCCCTCGCTTTCAGTTTCCGGCACGCCTCCATTGCGTTATCCAGTGCGTTTCCTAAGATAATGCCGATATCATAACTTTGTATGAACAGTTTCTCAGGAAAACGCAGCCCTTCCACATCCATCTGCAAATCCGGTACTGTGTGGGTTATCTCATGGTATTTCATGTTTAGCAGGGTATCCACGACTGTGTTCCCCGTCTTGAACCGGAATTCCAGTCTGTCCATAGTCCGATTAAGTTCTTCCAGATAGGCTTGCAGTTCTTCCTCCTTTCCGGCCGCAAGCTGCATGATGAGAGAAAGCGTATTCTTCATGTCGTGTTTCATCCCCCGTATCCCGGAATAGACACGCTCCATCTCCCCCATATGCTCCTGTAAGCTGCTGACCTGTTTTTCTAAAATAATCCGGCTGCTCTTTTCCCTGTTCCAACAGATCATGTCCTGAAAGAGCTTTACCCCGGACACAATGGAGAACAGCAACAGCAGCAGGATAACAGGCACTATGATTATCAGTGACGGGTATCTGTCATACAGCAGTTCCGGTACACCGTTCTCCGCCGTATCTATGGTAATACGCAGCAGCGTACATACCATCAGACCTGCAAGCCCTGGTGTTAAAATAAATAACAGTTCCGGCCTGTGTATCGCATACTCTTTTTCTCGGTAATCCTTTACAATCTTTCTCATGGTAAAATACAGCAATACCGCCCCGATTACATACAACAAAATCTGGTTACCTATAAGAGTAATGTTTACAACTATGTCGTAGCATTCCAGGGATGGCATATATCCTTTTTCCCAGCACCAGTTCCATAGAGAAAACAGATTATTGCCTAATTCAAAAAACATATGTGCAATGAAAAAACTTATTTCGCTTGCCGCCATAAAGGTAACTACAAGAAATAAGGTTATCTTCCCTATTGCCCTATATAAAATCATTGCAATCGCAAATATAAAACACAAGACCACTGCCAGTCTTGCAAAAGTGCCGGGGCTTCCATAACCCTTTGGCAGGAAGATTCCCACGCCCAGCCGAAGAACCCCATACAGCACTGCGGCTGCCAGCCCATTTATCCGCCGGTTCCGCAGTCTTCCTTCCAGAAAGTTTCCAAAGAAATACTGCAGGCAGTATCCCTGAAACATGACCGAAAAAATTTCCAACAGCCCGCTTGCCACTTCATACACAGGACACCCCTCCATTCTGCAAATACCACATATATGCCTTTACAAACTCATTGTGCTTCTTCCTTGTCAGATAGACCTTGCCACCGTTAGAAAGGAAGATGCTGTCATTGTCATACCTCACTATGTGTACCATGTTTACCAGATACCCCCTGTGGCAGCGGTAAAATCCGTCCCCAAGCTGCACTTCCAGTTCATCCATTGTGGCATATGCTTCTATGATCTCCTCCATATCCGTGGTATGGATTTCCACCTTCTTTCCCCTGCTTTCAATATAGAGGATGCTGCTTAAGTTAAGCGTGTACCCTTGGTTCTTCGTCCGAATGAATATCTGCTGTTCCTTCTGCCCCTTGCGTTTTCCGGCTTCCTCCGCCGCCCTGCCAAGCACCTCCATGAACTTCTTTTCCTCAATCGGCTTTAACAGATAATGAAACGCCGACACGTCAAAGGCTTCAAACACATATTCCTTAATGCCCGTAATAAAGACCAGTACCGCATCCACATTCCGCTGCCGCAGGTTCCTTGCCGCCTCAATGCCGCCCATGCCTTTCATCTGTATGTCAAGGAAGATAATGTCAAACTCCTTCCCTGCCGCAAGCAGCTCCTCCCCTATGGCAAAATCACTTATATTAAAATCCGGCTTCAGCTTCTTTATAAAGCCATGTATCTGCTGCCGGATGATTTCTTCATCATCAACTACTGCTATATTCAAAATCTATCACCTCGAATCTTATTATGTTCCGTTATATATTTTATCGGCAGATTGTTTATTATTTTGGGATGCAGGGAACGAAAGGCATACGAAATGGAACGAAAAGCATCTGCCAAATGAAAAAAATCAAAATCAGGTCTAAAGTTTTTCACCTTCCGTCCGATAAGGTCACTCGCATATTACCTCTAAGTTCCCAACTATCCAAGTGATTTCCGTTATCAAGCCGCCCGAATTTCCTATAAAAATGGAATACCGCCGCATATGGTGGTGAGCCATATGTGGCGGTCTTTGTATGGTTAATAGCCTCTTTTTCCAGCGTTGCCACGTTTATTTCATCATGAGTATTGTAACTCCGTTTCCGAAACACCTCTGCACTTCCTTAATTCTATCTAATTTCCTTGTCCTGCATTAAATTTATAGCCAAATCCAATGACTGTCTTAATAAAATCATGTTCTCTTGAATAGTCTTTAAGCCTTTTCCTTATTTGGAAAATCGTGTTTTCCACAGCATGACAGCACCCGTTTGAAGGTTCATGCCAGACAGCTTCATAAATCTGTTCTTTTGTATAGGCAATATCCGGGTCAGAATACAGCATATACAAAATATCAAATTCCTTGGCCGACAGATAAACTTCATGATCACCAATTATAACCTGACGTTTTGCAGCATTCATATACAATCGTGAAATGGTCTGCTCTATGCCAAAAAAATTTCGTGCTGCAATACAGTCCATCCGTATCTGTTCCAACAGCAGGGAAAAGTTCTCAAACTTCTTCTGGGATCGCAACTTGCTAAAAAGCTGTATCCTTATGCTTTTCCCATAGATTTCCTCGTTAAAATTTAAAATATGTGTCTCAACAGATATTTCCTTGTCATTGTCAACAGTTGGTCTTGTTCCAATATTCGTGATACCATAATACGTCTGACCGTCCAGCAAAATCTCCGTAATATATACGCCGGATGGTGGCAGGGTACTTTCATCTGATACTTCCATATTAGCAGTTGGCATACCGACCAATTTCCCAATCCCCCGTCCATGTATCACTTTGCCTGAAAGGGTATGTAAAGGTTTCCGCTCTGTAATCTGTCCCATAGTAACTCCTCATATGATTCCGTTAAACGATAATATCAGCAGAATGCAGGTAATCACGATAACCCCCGAAAACAGCCATAAGCCAATTGGCTTCCTGCTCTGCATATTTTGAGAATCTGAAATATACCCTGCTTTGCGTAACGCCGTTGTCACTGGTTTATAAAGCAGGAATGTAAACCCTGCGTTCAGTCCGGCCTTTAACAGATTAAATGGGAGGAATGCGGGAACCAGCAGCTTTGCTACAGCTTCACGGGGATATCCCATATAAATTGGTGTTATCAGATAATTCCATAACAGCATTACCAATACCATCATCAGACTGCCCGTTACCAATCCTATAACAGCGCCGGACAATGTCCTTTTCTTTTTATAAATAACAGAAGCAGTACAGGCAAAAGAACACGTTGATATAATGTTCATGATACACCCCAAAACTCCGTTTTCGCTGATTGTCACCATTTCAATCAATGACACAACCACAGATACAATAAAGGAAGTCATCGGCCCCCATATCAAACCACCCAGCGTGATAATAATATCTTTGGGATCATATTTCAAAAATAACACAACGGGAATCCGTCCGATCACCACCACTACATAGGCTATTGCGCAAAGCATGGCGGTAGTGGTTATCTTTTTTGTCTTGCTGTCCATATACAATTTCCTCCTGAAAATAAAAATTAGCACCTGAATTTATATATCATTCAGGTGCCGGGAATTCAAAACAACATCATGCGGCAGTATGAGAATAGCAGCATACCGCATAATGTAATTTCATCTTCTTCTATCCAGACTATACTGTTGGTTTTGGAATCGCACCAAATCCTGACTTGAACCTCTGCCAAGTCCTGCGCTTTCACGCTCGCGGACTTTACCGCCAATCGGGAATCTCACCCTGCCCTGAAGATATATCGCTATTCAGTTGTTTTGGTAATCATACCGCTTAAATTTCCTATTTGCAATACTGCGGAAAGATTTCGGAAGAATTTCGGAAATGGGCTTTCTGAGGTTTACACAACTTTGTCTATCAGAAATTAAGATATCACCTATGTGTCTGCATATACTCCGCTTTCACTTTATCAATCGTCTTACCGCCAATTCCAAAATTTTTGTCTGGCACTTCCTTAATTGTCGTAACAAAAAATTCCTGTGGCACTTTCATAATCTCTGAAGATACTTCTGTCAACCGTTTTATCAACTCCTCCTTTTGATTATCTGATAAAGCTCCACTTTCAACTGAAATGTAAGGCATTTCCTTTTTCCTCCTAGTCTTCTCCATGATTAAATAACTTCCATTCTTCTCTATATGTTATATTTTTATAAGAAGAATCCTCTAAAAGATTTTCATAAAAAGATAATTTTTTCTGTGTTAAAATAAATGCATTCTGTAAATTAGTCATTTGGTTTTTAATATCCTTCATGTGGTTTTGTACCATAACATAGCGCTGTTCCAGAGTTTCTCCACCTTGTATCAGCAACGCGACATATTCCTTAATAGACTGAATTGGTATATTTGCCCTACGCATACACTGTATCATTTTAATCCACTCAATGTCCTCTTCTGCATATTGTCTATATTTTTGGTCGTTTCTGGCTATCCGTGGTAATAGCTGTTCCTTTTCATAATACCTTAGTGCTGCTGTTGATAAGCCTGTCATTTCTGCTGCCTCTTTTGCTGAATACATATAAATCCACCTTTCCCTGTTATCATAAACTATGAAGTGCGCTTCAAGTCAACAGCAATATTATAGCATACTTCCCTTATTCTTTTTGCAATATACGTATGGATAAATGAGGAACAATGTAGAAAAGTGAGTTGCCCGAAAATGAGAAAAGAACCAAAACAGCCCTTTATCATTTTCCCATTATCTTTTTACCAATTCTCCCACACACTATTTGGCGAACCCCCTATACTTTTCGGCAAAAGAACCCCATAACAGAAGTTCACTCACTCTCAAGTGTAAAATGCCCCTTAAATAGAGTAGAGAAATAACTGTAAAAGTTATTTCCCTCTCGTTGAACCGTACGTACGGGTCTCGTATACGGCTCTACAACTTATATTCCAGCATTCCTCAGATAATAATTTAAAGGATTGAGCAAACCTGCTCCGTCCTTTATTTTTGTTTCTAGCACTTCTGGACTGATTATATAATTTACAACATTCATTCCACTCCGCCTGTACCACCCAAGTCTTGAATTGGCTACTTTAAATATTGCTTCGTGGTCGAATCCACATCCATATTTCCGATTCAAGTAACAAAGGTTTCTGTATATTGTCTTAGGCGTTTTCCATTGCTTCATAACAATTACTCTTATTTTATGCCTAAGCCATGCCCCAAACTCCTCCATAAACTGTTTCATCATTCCGATTCTAAAGTAATTTATCCAGCCTCTCACTATCTCGTTCACCCGCTTTATTATAACTGCCAGTGGACGTGCGACAGCTTTATTCCTTTTGAGGTATTCACTTAATTTCTGTTTTAATTTCTTCTTCTTTTCTGTTGTGGGTTTTACTTTCCATTCTCCACCATGTTTCAGAAATGTAAATCCAAGATATTTACTTCTCGTTGGTCTGACTACTTTCGTTTTTGTCGTGTTTACTTTTAGGAAGAGTTTCCTTTCTATCCAGTCTGTTATGGATTTCATCACCCTGTTGGCTGCCATTTCACTTTTCGTGAATACGATTGTGTCGTCTGCATACCTTGTAAAACGAAGCCCCCTTTGTTCCAGTTCTTTATCTAACTTATCAAGGTATACATTAGATAACACTACAGATAGTGGACCCCCTTGCGGCACGCCTGTCATTGTTGCTTTTTCCAGTCCTTTTTCCATTACCCCCGCTTTCAGATATTTCCGTATCAGGTTTAATGTTGTACTGTCGTTTACCTGTTCCCTGAGAATCTGAATTAATTTGTCATGATTTACTCTATCAAAGAATTGTTCTATATCAATGTCTACTACCCATTCATATCCTCCGTTCAGATACTCCAGTGCTTGGTTTATGGCATCATGACAGCTTCTTCCCGCCCTGAAACCGTAGCTAAATTCACTGAATATTTCCTCATAAATTTCCATGAGTGGCTGGGCAACAGCTTGTTGTATTACCCTGTCTAAGACCGTCGGAATCCCCAGTGGTCTCATTTTCCCATTGTCTTTCGGGATATAAACCCTCCGTACCGGCTTTGGTATATAGGTTCGGCTTCTGATTGACTGGATTATTTCATCTTTGTTTTCCTTGATGTATGCACCAAGTTCCTCCACTTTCATCCCGTCAACTCCGCCTGCTCCTTTATTCGCCACTACTTTCTTATAGGCTCTGTTTAGATTTTCCTTTGACGTAATCACGTCTATTAATTCCATTGCTGTTACTCCTCCGATTATTATGAAATTTATGCACAACACCCCTCCCGATATAGATGGTATCCCTCGGTTACGTTCCTACTTTTTCCATCCATCTGATTTCTGGCTGGTGCATCATTCTCTTCATAATGATTTGTACTATAAATCGTTTCAGTCCTTCGGCTGTTACACCTACTATGACTTCATCTGACTCCCTCCCTAAACCTTTTTCGACCACACCTTTCGGTATGTGGGTAGGGTCTCCCGGGGTAAGACACTAATCTTTCGTTCCACAACCTCCTGATTTACAACTTCGGTATACGTTTACCATTAGGGCTTCGGTTTGTGTTGCAACCTTACCCACCTAATCGCCTTATCAGGTTTCTGTACGTAGGCTCAAGAACTTTGCTACACCGCTTCTTTCATCCATACCATTACTGATACCAACTTGCGGTTCGCTACACTTGGCGGTAAATACCCGTGACTGGACTTTCACCAGTAAGATTAGTGCCATGCCCGGCACACAACACAAAAAACTGGCGAATTGATCCGCCAGTCTTTCCATTTTTCTATGTTATGCATTTCTTACAATGTTCTATTAGATTTTCGACCAGTCAATCTGCAATCCTCCCGCCTCTAACTCTTTAAACATTCGAATTTTCCAATCCTTCTCACTTAAAGAAATATACACAACACCTGCTAAATCTCCTGGCTGCTCAACTCCTGACTCAGTTAATGCAACAACTTTATCTCTTCCTAACTTTGCAACCATATATCCATGTTCAAAAACTACATTCTGTCTCGCCCTCGGATGTAAATCTGCCTCTTCTTTTAATTTCCCTTCATCACATCCCGTATATAAAACTACCGAAAATGCCACATCACTATTGGATTCTATCTTTTCTATAATTGTCATTCCACGATTAGCTTGTTCTGCTAAAATGATAGGCTCCAATCCAGCTCTTCTTAGAAGAAGTTCTACTGTATCTCTAACGCCTTCATTTCTTCCATGTACAATAAAAATTTTATTATTTGACCTTTCTATTTTCTCTCCACCACTCATATATAAATCTTTATTCGCATCAATAAGTTGCTTTTTTGTCTCAAACTGAATATCATCTTTCATCTCATTAAATAAAACAATCAAATCAGAAATTACACTTTCATCAATGGAAAATCTTCCTATAATTGTTTGAAACTGCCTTTTTCGCTCTTCGTTCTCGTATATTCTAAAGTATGTATTAACATTATTTTCAAATACTCTCCAATCAGAATCTCTTCTGTCTATACTATTTGAATTGTTTATATCATCATCTAAATTAACCAAACCAAGTCCAATTATGTCCGAGGAAAAACCATCACATTTTCTTATGAAGCCGTCAAGTTTTTCTATTCTATCCCGATAATCCATCTCATAATCCCTCCAAAAATATTATTATAAATTATAACATATTCTCCCATTTTTTGCACTATAAAAGTAGCACAAAAAAGTCGGTCAAAAAACCATATCTCCCATTTTTCATCAGTACTTGCAGACAAAATAATATATCTTTCAGCTAAAATCCACAATATCCTATTCCTTTTTATCTTTTCCCGACATACAATTCCAGAAACCCCTGACTTTTGCCGAAAAGTATACTTTTGCCAAATTGTATCAATCGCCATGTTATCAGCGGTATCAAAAATGCCCAAAAAGAGAGGCTCACCAGTCGCCCCGGTGAACCCCTCCAAGCCTGAAAACCCTTGATTTCAAGCCATTTCTCTACACTTTCGCCAAATCGTTCCAAATTCCTATGGCATCAATTATTGATAGCCGCCTGTGCCGCTATTAAACATATTGGCCATAAATCTGTTTTAGTAGGTCTTTATCAAAACCATCTCCAGAGGATGGTATGTTTGCATGAAGTGCTATCAGACTTTTATATCGCTGGCCAGCAATATATGTATGGTCTCCAAGACAGAGACCAGAAATGCGGTGATTCCGTTCAAAAATAAGGGGACAAGTTAGTGCAACCCCTTGATTTTGCTGGGTTTTCCTAACTTGTCCCTAATATAACACAGGCATCGAAATATCCTGCCCCCGTCCGCTCAAGACTCTTATAAAACTGCTGCTTTGCCGCTTTTTCATTAGGAGCCATCATAAATGCGTTCAATTTTGTCGCCAGCGTATAGGACTCTCTCGGATATCTGTCAACAAGCGCCTTTTTGATGTCCTCCTCTGAAGTGCCATAGACAAAAGCGGTATCAAAGTATGTAAATCCCGCCTCCATAAACAAATCGACCATTTTCTTGACCTGCTCAATATCAGTTCTTATCCCTTTCTTTGGCAGACGCATCAAGCCAAACCCCAACTTCGGTGTTTCTTTTCCAAAATAATCAGACATTGTTTTTACCTCCTGAAATCATACAGATTTTACTGCATCCAGCATCTTTGCTACTTTTGCCGGATTTCGTACAACCACAGTTACAGTGTTAGTCTTTCATTTCTGAGTGAAGTAAAGTACCAAAACTCAGACATTTGTTTGGGCATGCTTCCACGCATCTGCCGCATCGGATGCATTCCGGGGAACGGGATATTTCCCGGACAGAGAGTGCCACCGGACAGGATTTCTCACAAGCCATACAGGAAACGCACTTCTCCTTTTCCCAATGAATCTGAACAAGGCTGAAACGGTTAAACCATCCATAGATTGCACCTAAGGGACACAGATACTGGCAGAACGGACGATAAACCTTGACCGATAAAACTACGATCAACAGCAATATCCCAAGTTTCCAAGAGAACAGCCCTCCCAACTGACCGCGCAACATCTCATTTGCAGTAAGCAAAGGGATTGCGCCGAACAGCGTACCCGATGGACATAGATATTTACAGAATGCGGGAACTTTTGCAAATCCTCCGAATAAAAACAACGATCCGACTCCCACCAGAAGAAACAGAACAGCGTACTTTCCATATTTTAAAATGCGATGAAAAGGAAGCTGTTTTCTTTTGCGAAACATCGGAATCTTATATAAAAGATCCTGTACCAGACCAAAGGGACACAGCCAACCGCAGACAAAACGCCCCAGCAGGCTTCCGAACAGGAAGAAAAACCCAAGTGCCGCAAAGGGAATCTGAAATCCCTGCCGGTTCAACAATGCCTGTAACGCTCCGATGGGGCAGGAAGCGACCGCGCCCGGGCAGGAGTAACAGTTTAACCCTGGAACACAGGCATACTTCAAGTTGCCCTGATATATTTTTCCGCTGGTGAAACCATAAGCGTATCCGTTTGTAAGAACAGTAAAAAAGATTTGTACAATCAACCGCAATTTCTTCATGTGCTCACCCAAGTCCAATACATTCCATACAGATCATCGTTGCCTTTCTCCAGATGACGGCAAGCTGCCCCTCTGCGGCGCCGATGCCGAGAAACGCGATCCCGATCAGTATCCCCAAAAGCCACACATTCTGCTTAACTGTCTTCCAAAAGCGCATTGATTTTTTCCTCCCACACCGTTTTTTCCATCGCGCCAATCACCGTATCTACCACCTCACCGTTTTCATTCACAAAAAAGGTGGTCGGAACGGCTGTCACATCTGTTAAGAGGGCATCATAGATGGATTGATTCAAAAGCAGATGCGTGTAGTCTGCGTCTGTCAGCTCAATCAACTTTGCCGCATAGTCAATCAACGCAGTATCTGCGCCCTCCGGCACATCACTGATAATTCCGATGATGCGAAACTCTTCCGGCTCATATTCTCCGGCCAGCTCGCCAAGTCCGGGCATCTCGCTCAGACACGGATTACAGTATGTCGCCCATACGTTTACCATTGTCAGCTTCGATTCCGAGAAAATCGATGCAGAAACGGAATTTCCGTCCATATCCTGACATTCAAAAACAATCTGAGAAGCCTCGCTCTCTGTATCTGTCGTGTTTTCTTTCCCGTTTCCTTCCCTGTTTCCTTCTCCGCATCCGGTCAGCAATACAGCCAACAGGAGCCATGTGAAAAAGAATTTACCATATGCTTTCTTCATTTCTGCACGTCACCTCATTTCAAGAATTATTGACTCTCCTTTAATAAACCAGTCCGCACACACTTAAAGTAGTACGGAATTTCAAACAGCAGCATGACCGTCCATCCGGCGGCGCAGGCATAGGCAATACCGACAATTCCCATTTGCGGCGCAAGAAGAAAGGTAGCCAAAGTTCGAATAGAAATTTGAATGGCAGTGCCCAAAATTGTAGTATACATTTTACCCATTCCCCGATAAAATCCCTGAAATCCGTTTGTCAGTGCCGGATACAAATAGAAAAATGCCATAAGACCAAGATATTGACTCCCTGTCTCTATTACCTCCTCCGCCCCTTTCCCCAACACAAACAGGCTTACGATAGGCATTCGAAACAGCGCTGTGATCGCTCCAATCAGAATCCAGTAACCGATCTCCAACCGAAGTCCTGCGCGGAACCCCGGTCGAATGCGTTCCTCTTTTTTTGCTCCTCTGTTTTGTGCAATAAATGTGGAAATAGAGGCTGAAATTCCCTGTTCCGGAATACATGCAAAGTCATCTACTCTCGTCACCGCATTAAAGGCTGCTATCGTTGTTACCCCTAACGCATTTACCTGTCCTTGAATTAAAACTTTCCCGATGGGCTGCACAGCCTGCTGAAAGGCAGATGGTGCGCCATATTTTAATATTTTCTCCAATAACGCTTTGTCCGCTTTCCATTCTTCCCTTCTGGGGAAAAGCTCCGGAAATTTTTTAACCAAATAACCAATCGCCAAAAGGGCAGAGATGGCTTCCGCCACAACGGTTGTTACCGCACTGCAGACAATGCCAAAATGAAGCACTCCTAAAAACAACAGATCAAGACCCGCATTTAAAACAGAAGAAAAGGCTAAAAATTTTAAAGGCGTCTTGGAATCTCCTGCACTCTTTAGTCCGGCAGCAAGGGCATTATAGAAGAAGGTAAAAGGCATACCCAAAAATATAATCCGCAAATATACCGTTGTAATGTCAAAAATCTCATCCGGAACAGCCAGAAGCTTTAAAATGAAAGGAGAAAGCACAATACAAATCCCTGCCATCAGAACACTTGCCCCCCCGCCAACACTCATGGTAGTGCCCAGACTTTGTCTATATCGCCTCAAGTCTTTGGCGCCGAAAAATTCACTCATCAACACACCGGTTCCAATACACAGACCGGTTATGGCAAGGATTACCAGATTCATCACCGGACCGGCAATTCCTTCCGCCGCCAATGCGTCTTTTCCGATAAATCTGCCTGCAATAATAGAATCAATCGCATTGTATGCCAGTTGAAGCCAGTTTCCCAAAAGAATCGGCACCGCATAACGCCATAGATGCTCATGGGCAGATCCGGTGGTCATATCCCTCATTTTATTTTCCTCCTCACTGAAATCGCGCTTCAGTCTCGGATTCCTTATCCAAACTGCCACTTATTATACCATGTCGTTTCACTCCATGGTATGGATGGCCATCCGGCCGTTTCCTACCCGAAATATGGTCATATTATACCATATATCCCATCCTATCACAATAAAACATCTTTTCGGAATTGTGTACCCTTAAAAAATAGGTTATAATAGCGTTGACAAATCGAAATTTAGAGGGGTGCTACTGTGGTTGAAAAAGATGATTGGCGTTTATTGAATGATGTTGAATATTTGAAAAAAGCAAATATCAATCCGACTGATGGTGGAGAAATTTGTAAACATGCCCCTCATTTGAAACGTTGTGAATTTTGCTTAGAACCAGTGCAGGATAATATACATCAGTGGTGGTTTGTTCCTACCGACTTATCCTGTTGCATTTGCGAAGAATGTTATAACGATTTCAAAGATGAATTCGAATGGAGAAAACTTGATGGCTGGGACATTGAATGGTGTATTAGATGTCCTGAATGTGGAGAAATTCTCGGTAAAACTTCAATATCTGAGGATTATGTGTATGAATGTTTGAAATGTCATATTTTGTACAGTTGGGATTTGAATGATGCCTTAAAGTTAGACTGAACAATTCATGTTTATTGAACTGGAAAGGTCGGAATAGGTGAAAAAAATGGAAAAATTTCTTATTGATGCGACGGACTTGTGTTGGATTGATGGAAGTGCAGACAATGCCGATGATTTGTGTCTACATGGTCACGCCATCGTTTGCATTGGAAATGAGGATAACGTATAATACTACAGCAATTGATAGTGTCAATGTTTTTAAAAAAAAGCTCAAACTGAGCCTCTTTAGGGTCACAATATTTAGCCTATATATTTATAATTAATTATTGAAATAGTTAATTTATTGCTCTTCAGCTTTAAATGCGTAATCGCTTTCCATCCAAACTTCACCAAATGCCTTGAACTGCCATAAACCTTTAAATTTCGGATGAGGAATTACTTCTACTACTTGTCCCTGAACTTGTTTAGCAACACCTATATCATTACCCATGCTATTTTTAATAGTTTTCTTCAAAGCATTCTCCCTCCAGTTGAAATTTCATTTTCATTTTGCATTAATGATAAGAACTTGATCCAATTTTCTACATAATTCTTGAAAAGATAATGGACTTTCTTCCCAATATGTTTTCATTTTTTCATTATTCTCTGCGTTCAAATCTAAGAGTCTCATTGTAGGTTGTAATTGTTCTTTAATTTCATCATCTGTAAGACTTTCTTTCCATGTTTGATACATATTATCA
>CAMWLG010000021.1 GCA_947175035.1 uncultured Lachnospiraceae bacterium
GGAAGGTGTGATTACGAAGACAGATGTGCTGGCAATCACAGAATTTGAGATGGATACCAAATGCGCCGCGCCGTTTCAGGATTTGCAATGGTATGAGAATCTGGAGCGCGTACGACTGCATAACTGTGGCGTGAAAAACCTGAATGGTGTAGAGAAGCTTACTGCCCTGAAGGATCTTTGGGTGAGAGATAACGATATCACGGATATAGAGCCAGTGAGAGAATTGAACGGCCTTGTGGAATTTTCCTGTGCAGGAAATCCTGTCAGTGATTATTCGCCGGTGAGTGGGCTGATCAATCTGGAGAAACTTCAGATTGGAGATAATGGTTTTTCCTATACGGATATTGATTTTCTTGTCAATCTGACAAAACTGACCAGTCTGTATGCACCGTGGTGCGGTATTACGGATATCTCCATGTTAAAAAATCTGACGGAACTGGAATATCTGAATCTGCGTAATAATCAGATTGAGGATGTCAGCGTGTTGGGGGAACTGGATAAACTTACGAATCTGAATCTTGAAAGGAATCAGATTAAGGACATTACACCGCTTTATGGATTGAATAATCTGGAGTACATTAGTCTGATGGGAAACGAGATTTCAGAGGACGAACTCGCACTGTTTTTTGAGGTAAAAAGAGGCAGGCTTTTTACTGTGACACAGACAGGCAGATTGCGGGAGGATATGCCGGAATTCACATTTGATTTATCAGCATATTTTGATTTGGAAAGTGGAACGTGTGCCCTACAGTCGCTTGATATTATGGAAGGGGATACGGTGATTCAGGCGATTTCCATACCGGAGCTTACAATGTTTGGTCAGACACATATTTATGATTCCATGCGGGACACGCTGGGACTTGAGCTTGAGGACGTGAATTTTGATGGGTATAAGGATATCTGTCTGTTTGATACATCAAATGGAAATTACAGACAGGAATGGATTTATCTTGTGTGGAATCCTAAGGAGGAGCAGTTTGCGCATGATACGCGGTTAAATGAGTTCTCGCCGGCTTCGTTTGATCAGGAGAACAAGCTCATCTATGGCATGGAGCGCGGAAGTGCTGTCAGCCATTATTATTCAACATACCAATATATTGACGGAGAGCCTGTGATAATCTCTTCTGTGGATGAGGAAGGGCTGCTTTTGAGTGATGAACAGACAAAGCAGTATTGTATCGCTGCATCTGAGAAGGAAGATGCAATCGCATACGATGGACATTGGGTTTATCTGCATGTCAGGGAACGAAACGAGAAGACAGGCGAGCTGGAGACCGTTTCTGAGGAATATGTGTTTTATCCCCGAAAGAGCGGGGAAACTGAGGAGGGTGAAGAATTTCATGTGGATGTGGAATCCGAACTCGGCCAACAGATTAAGGATCGAGAAAAATAAGGCGGAGAATAAGTGAAGGAGGTGCAACATGACAGCACAGATAGGTGACAGTTTTCGTTTTAAAAATCATGAATACAGTATTGTGGCCATGAGCGAGCCGCTCTGCTTTCGGCCGCAGGATTACGGAATCATACCGGTAGGCATTTGTACCGCCTGTTATGAGGGATTTTGGTGTGAATACGAGATTTCGGATGCGGGCATCATCTTGGAGAATTTTTATGTAAATGCCAAGGAGGATTATTATCCGGCGGTCAACGGTGTGACTCCTCTTGAGGAGGGCGATGGGCAGTTCCAATATATGGGGCATCACTATTACAAGGGAGTCCATATTAAGATGCTGTACACGGGAAAAATTGTGGCAGGGAAGGATTTTCTGAGAGACTACTACATCCATATGGGATATCAGCGGGCATGGGCTTATCGGGAGTTAAAGGAATTTGTGTTTGAGGAGGGTGTTTTGGCGGACGTGATCGACCACAGCCGGACGGCGGAGGAGCTGCGGGAACAGATTGGGAAAGATCCGGATTTTTGGATAAAGCTGCACAAGGATCCGACGTTCATCGAGAGCTGTTTTGACCTGAGCATGGAGACGAAGGCATGGTGGATTCAATCCGGCGAGTAAAATCTATTGCGGCAGGTTCGATTGGAAGGAGCTACTTAAATTGAAACAGTATAAGATTGGGATGTATGGTGGAAAATTCTTACCATTTCATAAAGGACATAAATATTGTATTGATGTTGCTGCGCAGGAGTGTGAACAGGTTTATGTAATTTTGTTCTGGGGCGGAGCCGATGAGGAGAAAATTCTGAAAGATCATCCTGAGGAATGGTTATCCGTAGAAAAACGGACAGAGCAGCTTGAAAAAATTTGTGAGGAAGCCAGGCAGTATGCAGAAGTAATTTCCGTGCGAATTGATATTACAAAGCTGAGGCTGCCGGATGGTTCGGAAGACTGGGACGCAGAAACGCCTCTGGTCAGAAATGTACTTGGTAATCAGCTGGATGCGGTGTATAGCAGCGAAGAAAGCTATGGTGAATACTTTAAAAGGGCATATCCGGAAGCTGTCCATAGACTGGTGGATGTGAAAAGGAAACATTATCCCATAAGCGGTACACAGATCAGAGAAATGAAAAAAGCGGAGGAGCGGGAATTGTGGATAATATAAAAAAGAGCTTTAAGGAACTTAAGTGGTATGAATACGTAATGGGCGCCATTATGGTGTTCATTGCAGCAAGGGCAATGGTGATAGCATTTACAACAGGTTTTGCCGATGGAAACCCTGCATGGCTTACGATAATAAACTTTATTAGTGCGGTATGTGGCGTAATCTGTATTTTCTTTACAGCGAAAGCAAATATCAGCAACTTTGCATTTGCAACGGTGAACACGATTGTCTATGCAATTTATCTTGTATACTGGCACATATGGGGAACTGCAATGTTGGAAATACTGTTTTATATACCAATGAATTTTGTGTCATGGTATTTCTGGGCAAAGCATAGAGACGAAGAAATCACGCAAAAGACAAAAGCAAAGAAGCTTACTTTGCTCCAGAACGGTGTATGTGCGGCCATTGTTGTGGTAAGCGCGCTGATTTACCATGTTATCCTTGTGAAATTAGGAGGAGAGGTTGCATGGTTTGATGCATTTACACTCAGCATAGGCATTATAGCTACGATACTTGAACTTTTAAGGTACAGAGAGCAATATGTCTGGTGGATTATTACAGATATTGTTTCGGTTGGAATGTACATAGCGCATTTTGATGCAGTTTATCTGACAAAGAGAAGTATTTATTTGATCATGGCTGTGATTGGTCTTGTTAACTGGGCTAAGCTGAACCGAAGCAGAAATGCTGAAAATGAATGAGTGCTCCTGCTTAAAATTCCTTCCTTTACTTTTTGGGGCAGTTATTATATAATTCCTGTGGCACGGGATACATAGTGTAAAGAAATATTTGGCAGGTGCGAGTATGAAAAAGTTTTTGAAGATAACAGGATGTTTCTTTTTGTGGCTGTTTGTGACATTGATTCTTCTGCTGGCGGGTTTTCTGGTGATGATTTATATGGTGTCTAAGGGACCGTCTGAACAGATCAGAAATCTCTTTGTCACATCGGTGAGGGAGACCAGCGCGGCAGGATTTCTCGCAAATATTTTTCTGACCGACCAGGAGATAGCGGAAATCGTGAGTTCCAATGTGGTTGAAGTCGGAGAAATCAGCACGGATACGAAGCTCTTTACTTTTACCGAGGAGCCTGACGAGGCGGATGAGGAGAGTGCTGATATTGAAATTGTAGATGTGAGTGGCTCTCTTTATAAGGGAAAGATGATGACCATCAAAGACCCGTCAAGAGTGAAGGTAGGAATCTGCAACGAGTTTGATAAGAACAAGGCAGGTTTGACTCTGCTGGAAATCATGGACAAGTATGATGCCATCGCAGGCGTCAACGGCGGGCGCTACAATGATGAAAACGGATTTGGCAAGGGAGGACAGCCGGAGGGCATTGTCTTTTCGGAGGGCGAGCTGGTGTATGGGGAACTGGACAAGACCTATGATATTTATGGTTTTGACAGTAATAATGTGTTTATCTGTGGGACGATGACAGGGCAGCAGGCTGTGGACATGGGCTTCAGGGATGCGGTTACTTTTGGCCCTGCGCTGGTGGTAAACGGCAAAGCGGTTTCAGCGAGCGGTACGGGAGGCGGATTAAATCCCAGAACCGCGATCGGACAGAGAGCGGACGGAGCAGTGCTTTTATTGGTAATCGAAGGCAGGCAGACTTCTTCATTGGGTGCATCCTATCTGGATTTGATAGAGATCATGCTTGATTTTGGGGCGGTCAATGCGGCGAATTTGGATGGGGGCATGTCCTCCTCCATGGCATACGAGGGTGAGGAAATTGTAAATAACTGTTCTATCAAGGGAGCAAGAGATATGCCTACGGCTTTTGTGGTGGAGAGATAGGAGAGCGCAGTGAGGGTGAGAGAGAAGAAAAAGGGAAGAGGATATTGGATATTTCTGATTGTCTGGAGTGTTTTGCTGACTACTGTTTTGGCGGTAGCTCTGGCGTGGTTTTATGGCTTCCTGAAGGATTATCAGAGCGTGTTTGAGGAGACGCGTCCACTGTTGTATCAAAATGATGTGATGCAGATGTTTACGGCTTGCGATGCAGAGCAGATTTTAGAGGCGGCAGAACCTGTGGAGCTGGGACCTTATGAAGACAGGGAACATTTTGAGAATTATATAAAGGATTACCTGTCGGGAAAGGAAATAGATTTTGGAACCAAGAAGGGGGAGCATATAGAGGAGAGGCCGGTGTATGTGGTGATGGCGGACGAAGAGCCCTTTGCGGTGGTACGGCTTAAGAAAAAGGCGGAGACAGCGGATTATGGTCTGCCGCTCTGGGAGACGGACAGTATTGAACTGCTGCCCATGCCGACGCAGGAGTATCATCTGCTTGTTCCCTCCACTGTGGCGGTGACGGTAAACGGGATTTCCGTGACGGAAGAATCGATGGAAGAAAGCGGAATCCGTGGGGCTGCGGAGGAGTATTTGGAGACCTATACGCAGATTCCCTCATATAACCGTTACAATTTGGGGCAGTTTTATGGGGAGCCCCTGCTTTATGGCGTCAATGAGGCCGGGGAACCTGTGGACTTCGTCTACAATGCGGATGAGCATTGTTACGAGGCAGATTTCGGAGGGGATAAGGCGCTTCAGGCATCGGTGGAGGATTATGTGATACAGGTGGTGGCGGATTATGCCATGTATGTGTCTAACGACGCGGAATATAGCGCATTGGACAAATACTTTCCGGCCAATTCCCGGTTGCTGAACGGTATCAAAGCGAATCAGAGAAAATGGTTTGACTATCATTTGAAGCCGGAGGTCAAGAATCAGGAGATCACAGAATTTATCACATACTCGCAGGATGCCTTTTCTGCCCAAGTGTATTTGGAGCAGCACATGTATGTTCCTTTTTCAAAAAAGACAGAGATTCTGGTCACGGATATGCATTTTTATTTTGTGAAGATAGACGGGGAGTGGAAAGTGTCAGGTATCGCCTTTAAATAGCAAGGCAGAAAAGCGTCATTTTTTGAAAACCCATTCCCGCTGGATCTGATAGCTGAGTAAAAACAGCATGGTATCTACAATGGCTTTGATAATGGTTTTTCCGAGGTTGCCTGCATGGAGCAGGAAGGCAGCCAGGGAGACCAGCCCGGCGGATGCGGCAAACTGCAAGACGCAGAGCAGATAATAGCGCGCCAGTGAGGATTTGTTCTGGGAGTGAAAGACACTCTTGCTGTTGAGCAGATAGTTACACAGGGAGGAACAGACTCTTGCAGCCGCGGTGGCTATGAAGATGTTCCAAGCGCCCTGTGGTATCAAATAAGCCAGAACGCTGACAAACAGGTAGAACAGGGCAAGATCCAACAAGGAGGCAATCAGGGAGCTTGCCAAAAAGGCAAAGATCGTCCGGTAAATCTTAATGGAATCCTTCAGCGGGTTGAAATGGGAGGAATCGTTATCATCCAGATATAGAGTGCGGATGGTGACCTCCGTGAACGGAACCCCGTGAGTCTTCATTTCCAGGAGCATATTGGTTTCGTATTCGTAGCGTTCCCCAGCCGTTTCCAGCATCAGGGGAAGATACTGTGCGGGAATCGCTCTCAGACCGGTCTGAGTATCTGTAATCCGGATGCCGCATGCAAGGCGGAAGACACTGCGGGTCATCACATTGCCCAGACGGCTCCGGAAAGGAACTTCATTGGAAGCAAAGCTTCTTGCGCCCAGTACGATTTGTCCGGGATTTTCAGACAGCTTTAGACAGCAGGCAAAAACGTCATCAGGGTGGTGCTGGTTGTCGCCGTCTACCGTGATGACACCTGTGCAGGAGGGGCGGTTTTCCATACAGTAGGAGAACGCGGTTTTCAGAGCACAGCCCTTACCCCTGTTTTCCGGGTGGGTGAGCAGGGTAACGTTAGGGTAAGCATCAGCTGCCTCAAAAAGCGCATCGAAGTCGCTGCCGCTGCCGTCGTTGACGACGATAATATCGGAAAATCCCTTTTCCGTCAAGCCTTCCAGAACAGCCAGCAGTTTTTCGTCCGGCTTGTAGGAGGGCAGAACTACGGACATATTTTTGATAAAGTCATTCATGTCAATACCTCATTATACAAAATGGTGAAAATATAGAGTTATTATAGCACAGGTCATGGAAAAATAACAGTTAAGAAGGAGCATTATGAAAAAAACAGTTTTAGCAGCCTTTTTTCTTTTTTTATTTTTGATTCCCAATCTCCGGGTATCGGCGGAGGAATTGACCCCGGTGATTATCACGAACAGCGATGAAAACACCATCACCGTCACGGCACAGGATGACAGCGGGATAGGCGCCGTATATATCAAGTGGGATAACCCTGTGGTGCCTTATCAGATCAGGACGGATCAAGGTACAATAGAATGCGGGGAATATGGTTTTCTGCACGAATTTATTCTCTTGGAGGAAGAAACCCGGACAGTGACGATTCTGCTGCCTGAGCAGGAGATGAAGCTGTATAAAAATGGTGTGAGGATCTTCACAGATGGAGAAGTGCCGGATGATGTACAGATCTGGGAGCCTCCCTGTGAGCGTGCCGACATGATGCTGATTGCTGCCCACGCTGACGATGATATCCTGTTTCTGGGCGGTATTGCCCCTACCTATGGCGCGGAACTCGGCGCCAGGGTGCAAGTGGTCTTTATGGCAGAATTTTTCAGCAACAACCGGAATATACGGGAGCACGAAAAACTGGACGGATTGTGGACGGACGGTGTGCGCAATTATCCTGTTTGTGGGAATTTCAGGGATGTTTATTGCGATGATCTGGCGGATGCAAAGCGAAAGTATGACTATCAGGCGGCAATAGATTATCTGACAGATACGATACGCCGGTTTAAGCCTCAGGTGGTGGTAACCCATGACTTAAACGGCGAGTACGGACATGGTTTTCATATGTTGACTGCCAATGCGACAGTGCAGGCATTGGAGAATGCGGCGGACAATGCCTACAGAGCGGATTCGGAGGCTTTTTTGACCTATGGTGTCTGGGATACGCCCAAAGCATACTTGCACTTGTACGGGGAGAACAAGGTCAAACTGGATCTGCGTGTGCCGCTTGAATCTATGGGAGGGCAGACAGCGCTTGAGGTGGCAAAGGCTGCTTACAAGAAGCATGTTTCACAGCAGCAATATTCGTTTCGCGTGTCGGATGATTATGAGCATAGCTGTGCGGAGTTTGGGCTGTATCGGACGAACGTAGGTTATGATACGGGAAACAATATGCTGGAGAATATTGTGCTCTACGGCGAGCAGGAACGTCTGGAGCGGGAGGAACAGGAACGTTTGATCAAGGAAGAGCAGGAGCGTATGGAGCGGGAGGAACAGGAACGCCTGAAGAGGGAAGAACAGGAGCGTCTGGCATTGGAAGAACAGAGGCGTCTGGAGCAGGAAGAACAAGAACGTCTGGCTGCGGAAGCCCTTCGCATTGAGCAAGAGACTGTAAGACGCCGGGGGCTTATGATCGCGGCGGTAGTCGTTCTTTTGGCTGTGTTGGCATCATGGCTGATCTGGAGGAGAAGATCTAAGGTTTAGGAATGGGACCGAAGATTATTTACAACAGAAAATGTCCGTTTCACATCATTCCCGGTATCGCGGCATCAATATACTTCCGATATCATTATCAGCAATATAGAAGGAGTGAAAAATGCGGATAGCAGTATGTGACGATGAACAGGAAATCAGGGATATGTTTGCGGAAAAGCTTGCGAGGCTCTATCCGGAAGCAGATTTGTCATTGTACAAGTCCGGGGAGGAGCTGCTTTCGGCAGGGGGAGACCTGGATATCCTGCTGCTTGATATTCAGATGCCGGGGAAGAACGGCATGGAAACGGCAAAAGCGCTGCGCGGAAAAAACAAAAAAGCAATCATCATTTTTGTGACCGCTTTGGATGATTTTGTGTTCCAGGCATTTGACGTAGGGGCGTTCCATTATCTGGTAAAACCTTTTGATGACAGGAAGTTTGTGGAGGTATTGCTGAATGCCGTAAAACAGTTTGAGGACAGAAAAGAGATGGAGGATGCGGGCGAAAAAAGGGAAAAGCCGAGCCTTATGGTAACCACGGGGGGAGAGCATATCACTGTCAATCTGGAGGATATTGTATATGCGGAGGTGTTTGACCGGAAAGTGATCCTGCATACGATGGATTCGGATATCGAATATTATGGAAAAATGAAAGAGCTGGAGGAAAAGGCAGGAGATGAATTTTACCGCACCCACAGGTCGTATCTTGTGAATTTTAACTTTATCAGGAAATATGATGCGACAACGGTTTATCTGAAAAAAGGGCAGGCGCTTATGGCAAAACAGAATTACCAGGGGTTTGTGAAAAGCTATTTAAGATATAACCAGAGAAAAGGGAGAAGATAGATGGAAGGCCTGGGGCTGTATTTAGGGACAGTGTCTGTGATTTATGCCATAGTGGCAATGTTTGGAAAAGGGTATGTCCTGTACCGTTTTGCGAAGCCGTTTATGGAAAATAAAAAGGGAGCATTCTGCATAGGGATCACTTATTTTGTCACAATGCTGGTCCTATATTTTGTGCCAATCGAGATGAATACATTTGTGGCATACGGTTTAGGGATAGTGTCGCCTTTTGCTGTCATGTACAGGATAGACCGCAGGAATTGTAAACAGAAGATATTCATAGCGGTAACATTTTTTTCCCTGCGCTGGCTGTCGGAATGTATGGCGCGTATTATAATAGGAGCCATATATGACATCAAGCCCGTACATGACGCTTTCTTTCTGGTAGGAGGAGAACTGGCGACATATCTTACGGTATACTGCGGATTGGAATTGCTGGATATGGTAATCGATTTTGCGTTATTGGGAATCAGCGTAAGATATATTGTAAAAGCATACGTTTATAAAAGAGAGGACATGAGCATAAAGGAAATGTTTATGCTGACCGTGCCTTCAATCATGGGAATGACCGGATACGGAATTATAATACATTATCAGACCCGTTCGGGAATGGGTTGGATGGACCCTATATCCGGCTTGTACAACGGGCTGGCATTTCTGCACTTTGGCATATCTATCATTACAATCGTGGTAGTGACCGTTTTGTTCCAGAACATCAAGGCAAGGCAGGAAGAAAAATTGCAGAATGAACTGCTTGCCATACAAATTGAAAGTACAGAAAAACATATAGGGCAGGTGGAGGGGCTGTACCGGAACATGCGCAGTATCAGGCATGATATGACAAACCATATCCTTACATTGGAAAGGCTTTATGCCGGGAACAATGTGCAGGAAGCAATAGATTATGGCAAGGAACTAAAATCTGCCCTTTCCCTGATAGCAGGGGAGATAAAAACAGGGAATCCCGTAACGGATGTGATCCTGCAGGAATTAAAAAGTGAGGCAGAGAAAAGGAAGATAGACTTCCAAACAGATTTTTATTATCCTACCGGCACGAACATCAACGCCTTTGATGTCAGTGTGATATTGAACAATGCCCTGCAGAACGCAATGGAACATATAATGAATTTTCCATTGGAGAATGCAGGAAAAAACGAAACACCACATATATCTGTCCATTCATACCATAGGAATAATGCCTATATGATCGAGATCAGCAACAGCTGCAACGGAAATCTGCAATGGGATGAGGAACGTGGCCTGCCTGTTACGTCAAAGGAAAAGAAGGACGGCCATGGATATGGGCAAACCCATGGCTATGGGTTGTCCAATATCCGCATGGTGGCGAGGAAATATTCCGGAGATATAGCCATTGATTTAAAAGATGATGAATTCCGTCTCAGTATTATGTTGATGATGGAATAAAGAAAACCTCTTATGTGAAAGCGTCCGACAAGGACGCTTTTTTATGGGCTTTACAACAGAAAAAGGTCGCTCCACGGCATATCGGTTTAGTTTGTGAAATCAAGCTCCGAAACAACAATTGAGGATAGGCAGAAATAAGTAATGTCAAAATTATGTCAAGGAGGACTAGGATTATGGCAATGGAAATCAGTAACAATTACAGTAACTATGCAAGCAGTTATGCAAATGCTGCAAACAGTAAAAAGCAGACAACATCGGGCAAGGCTGTCACACAGCCGGGCAGCATCGGCGAGGCGGGGCTTTCCCAAAAGGCACAGGCTCTTTTGGAAAAGTTGAGGAAAACATACGGCAACATGGATTTTATGGTGGCTGATTCTGATAAGGGAGATGATGTCAAAGAAATCCTGTCCCGTGGAACAAAAGAGGTTTCTGTGGTATTCTCCGGTTCGGAGCTTGAAAAGATGGCATCCGATAAGAAATACGAACAGGAATATATGGGACGGGTGCAGGGCGCGCTTCGGATGTCGGAACAGATCAACCGGGAATTTGGCTTTACATCGGCATTTGGCGGGAAGGCCGGCAATGGCGAAATAAGCAAGATAGGAATTTCTTTTAATTCAGACGGTACAACATCGTTTTTCGCAGAACTGGAAAAATGCAGTGCAAGGCAGAGAGCGCGTATTGAGAAAACACGGGAGGATACAGGTATGAAGCGGACGACTGTCCAGGCAGGCAGTATGGAGGAGCTTCTGGAAAAGATCAGGGGAGTTAATTGGCATTCCATAAAGGCAGAAAACAGATCACAGAGCGGCGGGCGATTTGATTTTACCATATAGGGGGGATAAATCGGTTTTCAGTGAAAAATTATGTCATGGAGGACTACGATTATGGCAGATGAATTATCCTATCTTTCCAAGAAGTATGGCAATTATAGCTTTGTAGCCGCCAATTATTCTAAAGGAATGCAGTATGGTTCTAACTCAACTACGAATGTTGTAATCTCTCCACAGTTTTTATTTAAAATGGCAAATGATGCGGAATTAGAAAAAGAATATGAAGAAAATATTGCAGCTATGCGGAAATTAGATGAGGAATTTGCCGCACAACAGGCTTCAATAGATTGGCGTGTAGAGCAAGGTTGGGCGATTGACAAATATGGTGGTATTAGTAAGTGGATTATAGGGCATAAAGGTCTGGATGCAAAGCGGCAGGCAGACCGGGAAGAAAAAAGAAAATTGCAGGAAGAATTGGAAGAAGCGGGTAAGGAGCAGTTTGGCGATAAGTGGAAAGGTGTAGTAGTTATTAACAAAATACGGCTGTTTCCAAAGATGATAAGGATAACGTGACAGTTACGGGCTTGGATATGGACTTAAAAGCATAACAGGAAAAGGATTTCAAATTTTAAATCAAGGAGGACAAGAAAATGACAATCAACAGTATCAATGGAGCAAACACACTAGTGGGGCAGATGGGAATGAATCAGGCAACGGATTCTTACAGCCGGGATATTCAGAACCAGATTGCCAATGCACAGAAGCAGTTGCAGGAGCTTTCTTCTAATGAGGATATGACCTTAGAGGAAAAAATGAAGAAACGGCAGGAAATACAGCAGCAGATCAGCGACTTGAATGTGCAGTTAAGACAGCACCAAATGGAGCAGCGCAGAGTTGCCATGGGCGGCTCACAACAGGCAAAAGGTTCCTCTATGGACGATATGCTTGGCGGTACAGGAAATGCGGGGAATAAAAAGAGGGGAAGTAAAAACACCGGGCTGTCACAGGCAAGCATGACAGCAATCATTTCCGCAGACAGTTCCATAAAACAGGCACAAGTACAAGGCAGCGTGGCTACAAGAATGGAGGGGAGAGCCGGGGTTCTGGAATCTGAAATCAAGTTAGATCAAGCCAGGGGCGGTGTTACACAGAAAAAGGAAGAAGAACTTGCCGAGGTAGAGCAGAAAGCACAGGCTGCAACATCATCACAGCTTTCCACATTGGCAGAAGCAAACAAGACAATGAAGGAAGCGGCAGAAGCAGAGAGCAAGGAGGAAAAGACAGATAGCAAGGAGGAAAAGACTGACGATAAGGACGCCAAAACCACAGGCGAAAAATCAGACGTTTCCGTTTCAAGTAGTGCAGCAGCCGAAAATACAGCATCGCAGCCGACAGCACTTCAATCTGTAGATATTCGTTTATAGGAGGTGAAGCATATGTCATCTATTAACTTTAACGATTATACAAATTATGAAAACTACAATACGGGTTATGATTTCTCTGCCCTCATGGGCGGGACGACCAATTCTTCCGGCAATCTGCTTTCAGACTATGCTTCCATTAAAAATGGCAGCTATGGAAAGCTATTGAAAGCATACTATGCAAAGCAGGATGCGGAAAGCGCATCCTCGGGAGACAGTAAACAGAGGCTGACGCTTATGCGGTCAAATGCAGATTCCCTTAAAAAATCTGCGGACGCCCTGAACAATTCTTCCCTTTGGGAAAAAAAGAAAATGAAGAAAAAAGACGAGAAAACAGGGGAAGAAACCGAGGTGGAGGACTATGACCGGGATGCCATTACCAAAGCTGTAAAATCCTTTGTAGCGGATTATAATGCCGTAGTGGGACAGGCGGGCGATTCAGATACAAAAAATATACTTCGCCAGGCAGCGTGGATGACGGGTATCACAGACAGTATGGAGAACTTGCTTTCGAAGGTGGGAATCACCATAGGAAAGAGTAACAAATTGGAGCTGGATGAAGATGCCTTAAAGGAAGCTGACATTAAAACTTTAAAGGCGGTGTTTACCGGATCAGGTTCTTTTGCTGATAAAATTTCCCAAAAAGCGGGCAGCCTCAGTAAAGCAGCTGCGAATGCGGCGGCAAAGGTTAAGGGAACGACATATACAAGCAGGGGCGGTTATTCTGATACCCTCTCAAAGCTGGTTTCCAGTACAGTGGATGAAAAGATAGGGAATAAGAACTCAGGTTCTGATAAAAAAGAGGATGAGGAAAAGAAAAGTAAAAAGCCATAAAAATTTCATAAAAGTTTTGTTGCATTAGTGGCAATATAATAATAAAATGTAGATAGAAAAGTATGAATTGTAACAGAAGAACCATACTAACAAAGGAGGTGTTTCGTATGGCAACTTCGAGCATCACAAAAAATTTTGTCATTTCCGGCAAGGAACAGGTGGAGATGTTTGTCAATGCGATTGAAGAATCTGCCAAAAACCGTCCTGAGCATATTCCGGTGGCTGCAAGAGAGATAAAAGGAGAAGCGGAATTAAGAGAAATGATGAGGCTGCGGAAAATGAAAACAAAGGAGAAAGAAAATGCCGGAAAATGATAAATTTTTTTCGGTCAATATCCGTGAATATTTAGCATTAGGAAATGATGTGGAAGCCGGAGAGCCAGCACTTCTTGAGTTGCTTTCCGGTTTTTCTTGTCCAAAGAATCCGGATGTTGAACGGTTTTTGAAGAAAAGCGCCATAGAGTTTACAAAGAAGAACCAATCCGTTACATATCTTGTAGTTTCGGCAGAAGATGTCCGGCTGCTTGGGTACTTTACTCTTGCATTAAAGCCGCTGACAGTAAGGGGCGAAACGGTAAGCAATACTATGAGAAGAAAGCTATTGCGTATTAGTGAGTTGGATGAGCAATCTGATACTTACACCATGTCTGCGTATTTGGTCGCACAGCTTGGGAAAAACTTCTCAGAAAACGCAGGACAAGAGATTACTGGAGAAGAACTGCTTAAACTGGCATGGGATAAGATCATGGAGATACAGTATTTGGGCGGCGGCATGGTAGCATTTTTAGAGGCAGAAAATGAGGAAAAGCTGTTATCATTTTACCGTGGTAATCGTTTTTCACAGTTTGATACCAGACAGACCACATCAGATACAGATGAGCCACATGAGTTGGTACAGCTTTTAAGGTTAATCTAACATAGGAATTGACTTAATGATATGGCAAAGATAAATAAAAAAGGAAACCACTTAGAAGAAAAATACCATGCGATAAAACAGGAGCGAGCTGATAAATTCGCAAAGAGTTCAAGGGCATTTTGTATGGCGGTAATTGCATTATTTCTGTATTTTCAAGCTCTGATAGTGATGAAGAGCGGCTTTGCAGGCAAATTCTGTCAGGGAATCGTAACTTAGATTTAAGAAGTATAAATTTTATTTGTGAATTGATTAGCCGGATATAATACAAAAAAATATCTTCAACATGCAGGATTTGCCTTTTTATTACTTTGTAATAAAGAATTTTGCAGAAAGTGTGGGTACTCGCAAAATTTTCAGCAGAAAGGAGGCAGAAGCTCCACTCGTTGAGAAGATTAAAGAACAAATAAAATGAGTTTCTGCTAAAATGCCATATCTATAATTAGGGCCACTATTGTGAAATTAAAAATTTTGTAGTATGATAGTTGTGTGTAATTTTCTAATATAGATTTTACGGGATTAATATATAGAGGTGTAATATGGGAAAAGAAAATATTACGGAGGATTAGGGGGATTTATGGATCAAAGATACCGACAAATGATAGCAAATGAATTTAGAAATTGTGTAAATAATACGATTAAGCGGCTGCAGGGTGAAGCAACCTATCGTCCATTCCATTCTGCCTTATTGTCGGAAGAGGCCCTTTTTTGGAGCAGGTTTGAGCGATCCTTTAGCACATCGTTTGGGCAGAGGGTCATTGAAGAAATAGCAAGGCTTGTTGCTTTTTCAAATGGCGCTTCTGCGGCGCAGAGGCAAAAGGAAACCTTTATTAATTTGGACAATGCTTATGTTACGGCAATTTCGGCACATATGCAGGGGTTAAGAAATGGTCGGCATTCTGATTGGAATACCACAATTGCCACACTCAGGGCGATTCCTTTATCCGGTACAGTGACCCCTATAAGAATAATATCAGATTTATGGTGGCAAAAAGATGGAATTAACAACTATATCAGCTTGAAAACGGTAAAGCCAAATATTGACCAGACGGCAGTAGCTAAGGAGGACTGTCTGCGTTTAACATTGGCGGATCCGAACTGTAATGCTTATTTTGGCTTGCCGTATAATCCATATGGTGAGAATAAAAGAGATTATGCCCATACCCCGCCAATGGGGATTTTTGATTTCCATCATGATTCGGTCGTTTTGATTGGAAAGGAAATGTGGGACACAATTGGAGGTTCTGGCTGTTACGAGGAATTGATAGATATTGCGCGGGCAGTAGGTGTGGAAACAAAGCAGACGATATTCAGGATGCTTAATGGAAGATAGGAGCTGGCCAACTTCTTATAGGGGAGAACTGTATATTTACGCCGGATTAGCAAAAGTGCCTACAAAAGATGAGCGTATAAAAAGGCTCACCTCATATTTGGATGGGAGGTTTCGCTTGTGGAAGGAATATTGATCTCATTAGACCGGAAGGCAAAAAGAGGACAAGTAGATACAAGAAATGATAATATAGGGATACTGACAATTTATTTTCAGGAAATTCCAGATGCGGTGCGAGTGAACTGTACCGTTGAATTTGATGTAGCCATAAGCAAAAGTGGAAACCGGTATGCACGGTTTATTTCAGTTGCAGATAGGAACCAGGCATTGTTTAACACGGAAGACCGGACACAATGGTATGTTTGGGGAGAAGGAGAAGAGAACGCTTTTGTGGAACGTATTGTTCCCAGGTTGGGCATAGATTTGCGGATCAACCCTGAAAAAGCCCAAAAGCCATGGGAAATTGATTTGTTTGATTATACGAATAACCGTTATGCGGATTTAAAGACACAGAATACCCCGTTTTTTACGGCGGGGAGGTATATGTATGGAGGGGTACCATATGATCCGACCTACACAGTTACCTTTAATAAAAAAGATTATGAGAATTACATAGAAAAACATCCGGATTGCGATATTTATTTTTGGGTATACTGGTCGCAGTTAGCCTATAGAAATATAAGAGTGAACGAGCTATATGGTGTCTGGAGGGCGCATTTCCAAAGAATGGCACACAAAATCCAGGCTGGAGAAGTGGCTTTGCATGCTTACATGCATAGGGTGAATGACGACCATAATGCTAGGGAAAGTTATTTGTTTAATTTGGCGGATACTGCTGTCTTTGAAAAGCTGATTTGAAGGATGGCATGCATTCTATGGGAATGCATGCCGCATGAACTTTTAGGTTAGATCGGAAAAAGAAAGTTGTTGGTTTTCATTGCGTAATTTTGAAAGAACGCTATCTATATGCTTCCGCCAAGATATATCGCTTGTATTTTTGTATCTGGAATAAGCAAAACCGGAAATTTGCGGCAGGGGCGTCCCCTCCATATCGGCAATGATTGTACGCGCTATTGCTTCTCCCAATTTGATAGGAACAGCATTCCCTATTTGCTTGTACTGTTCCAAGATGGGGCCACAAATTTTCCAATCAGCAGGGAATCCTTGGATGCATCCATATTCCTCAACACTTAATGGGCGGTCTTCCGTTGGATGGCATAAATCCGTGGCCGGCATGGTTGGATTGGTCACCAATGTCGGGGATGGTTTTCCGAAGGCTAGCCGGCGGTAAAATCCCGTTTTACCACCACCAAGTTTCAATTTATCTCCCATGGCTTCAACCTGTATATCAGGGGGAAGGTCTCTCCAATATTGCCCTTCAGTAAGCATGCGGTAATATTTCAGCCTCTTTTCAGGAAACTCAATGTAGTGGTGTTCGGTATCAGCTGGCAGGTGCGTCAATGCATCTGCCAATGTGTTCCAACCTGGCAGGCCATATTTTTCTTTATTGCTGTTTGTAGGAGAAAGATAAGGGACTTTGTTTCCGTTTAATTTGCCTATCATCACAACCCTTTCCCGGATTTGTGGAGCGCCAAAGTTGGCGGCGTTATACAGTTCGAAGGAAAGGGTATATCCGAGTTCCTGCAAGCGGTCAATGATTATGAGCAATGCCCCGCCCTTGAATGGTGTTGAAATGTCTTTGTATGGATATTCTGCTGACAGCAATCCACGGACATTTTCTATAACAACATAGGTTGGCCTGATATCGCCAGCTATATCAAGGTAGCGGAGAAAGACATTCCCTCTGGAATCATCAAAGCCTTTACGGTTTCCGGCGGTACTAAAAGCCTGGCACGGAGGGCCGCCAAAGATTACATCGACATGCGCATTGGGCGGGAGACCGGCCATTCTTAATATGTCAGGGGCATCATATTTTGTAATGTCGCCGATTAATCCAATATTGGGGTTGTTTTCGTTTATGGTCATTCGGCAGTAGTTGTTGAATTCGCAGGCAAGGAGGGCGTCAATCCCGCCATTTTTCATACCGATGTCTAAACCCATGGCTCCGGAGAAAAAACTCAGTGCGGTAATTTGAGGAATATCATCACCAATCCGTGGATGGTCATCCGGCTCGATTATCACATTGTTTTTGGTAATATATGAATCCAGGTCTTCAGGTGTAACGACCCATTGCTTGCCGATTCTCTGGGCAGGCAAGAGTTCGCTTTTAATCAGAGTCCGAACCGATGGTGCTGTGACTTTTAACTTGGCAGCAACTTCAGAGACTGTCATGAATGTTACATTTTCCATTGGTCTATAATTCCTTTCGTCAAAGAAAAAATACCAAGTACCACTATAGCATATAAGCACTGGAATTTCAATTGAAATGAGGTGAAAGGTCATGTTTTGGGTATCGTTATTGTCTGCTGCACTTGTAAAACATTCAAAAATGAAATATAATGTTATAAGACTGATAATCGGTTATTCTGTCTTTCGGGACGATACGGAGAGACAAACCGTGATTTGAGGAAAGCTCTTGGGCAGGAGGAATTAGGATGAGTAACCGGGATGTGAAAAACACATCTTCCTACCAACTGAGATATGCGGCAGGGCTATACTGGCTTTTGGATATGGAGCAGAGAGGCGTTCCATACCACAGGCCTCTTGCCTTAAACGAAGTGGGAGCAGATATCTGGAAGCTGCTTGCGCAGGGTGAGGAAGAAGTGGAAATTGCGGAAAAACTCAGCGCGGAGTATCAGGTAAGTCCGGAGGAAATTCGGGAGGATATCGCACAGTTCCGACAGCAGTTAGAGCAGGCCGGAATTGGTGTATGCGAGGAGATATAGTATGAATATTTTGTTGATAGGCGGCTGCAGCAGTGTGATCAACAATCTGATCATAAAATTGAATAAAGAGGGGCACCGGGTGTATCTGCTCACCGGGAACCGATATCATAAGCTCCCGTACCAGAAGGTCTTCGAGCGCTATAATTTTTCCTATGATTCAAGCTGTCTGAATGAGATTTTCGAGAGCATTTCCCCGGATTTGACAATCTGTATGGGGGCGTATGACACGAATTTTGAGTGGGAGAAGGAGGAGGCCGAGGCCGTGAAATATTCCGCGGCCATGATGAATATTCTCATGGGCTATGCCATGGAGGGGGAGGGAAGGTTTATCTATCTGTCTTCGGATGAAGTGTATGGAATTACTTCGGATGAGGATATTTCCGAAAAGGAGCCGGTTTCTCCCACGAATTTTAAGGGTATGGTTCTGGCGCAGACAGAGGAGATGTGCGAGAGCTATCGCAAGAGTCAGGGGCTGGATATCGTAACACTGCGTCTGGATCACCTCTATGGCATTCCCAGAGCGATGAGCGATGTGAACAATATCTGCAGCGGAATGTGTCTGGAGGCACTGGAGAGGCAGACAATCACCATAGATGAGAACAGTTCTCTGTCCGTGCTCTTTGAGCGTGACGCGGTGGAATATATTTATCGTATGGCTGTGGCCAAGAAGCACAATCATTCGATCTATAATATTTCATCATCCACGGAGCTGACGGAGCGGCAGCTGGCCGAGATGGTACAGAAGGCCATGGGATATGATGTGCAGATTATTGTGAAGGGGCGGGAGCCCAAGCGCCGGATCCTCTCTAACCGCCTCTTTGAGAGTGAGTTTGGCAATCCTTTTTTCTGTGACACTGACGCCATCATGAAGAAGATTGTGGAGCAGATGAAGCGGGACAGGCGGGTCTATCTCCACGGGGAGGACGGGGAGCAGTCCCTGCATCAGAAGGTGCTAAAAAAGGCGGGATGGCTTGTTGAGGTGCTGATTCCCTTTGCGGAGAATCTGGTGGCGTTTATTCCTTTCTTTATGTTGAACAATCGCGCGGTGGGCAGTGAGTATTTTGCCAATCTGGATTTTTATCTGTTATATGTATTGCTGTTTGCCATTGTCTACGGGCAGCAGCAGGCGATTTTTTCTGCGGTGCTGGCGGTGGCGGGGTACTGTTTCAGGCAGATGTATGACCGGTCGAGTTTCGAGGTGATGCTGGATGCCAACACCTATGTGTGGATTGCGCAGCTTTTTATTCTTGGTATGGCGGTAGGGTTTATGCGGGACAACATCAAGAAGCTGAAGCGCGAGAGCGAGGAGGAACGGGATTTTCTCTCTCTGCAGCTGCACGATATCCATGATATCAACAACAGTAACGTGCGGGTAAAGGACACGCTGGAGACCCAGATCATCAACCAGAATGACAGCGTGGGCAAGATTTACGGGATCACCTCCACGCTGGATCAGTACAGCCCGGAGGAGGTGCTCTTCTATGCGGCGGAGATGATCGGCAAGCTGGTGCGGAGCAAGGATGTGGCTATCTATGTGGTCTCCAACGCAAGCTATGCCAGACTGTTTTCCTCCACGTCCAAAAAGGCCAGATCCATGGGGAATTCCATTCGTTATCCGGAGCTGGGAGAGATGTATCAGACGCTTTTGGAGCGGAAAGTGTTTATCAACAGGCGGTTGGACGAGAGGTATCCGCTGATGGCCAACGCAATCTTTAATGATCGGGGCGCCATGCAGATGATCCTCATGATCTGGAGTATCCCTTGGGAGAGCATGACGCTGGGACAGGCCAATCAGTTGGTGGTGATCAGCGCTCTGATCCAAAATGCGGTTCTGCGTGCCAACCAGTATCTGGCGGCTTTGGAGGAGAAGCGTTATGTGGAGAACACGCAGCTTCTGGAGACGGAAGCTTTCGAGGCGCTGATGAAGGCTTATCTGAAGGCGGAGAGAAAAGGGCTTACAGAGTGTGTGGTGTTGAAAATAGGAATGCCTGCGGAGGGTATGGACTACCGGCAGGCAGGGCAGGAGATCCTGGGAAAACTGCGCCAGACGGACTATATCGGCATGCTGAGTGATGGAGAGCTGTATATCTTGCTGCCCAACACAAATGGTGAGGATGCCCGGTTTGTGCGGGAGCGTCTGGCGGATATCGGATATGGCAGTGATATGGTGGAGGGCAGTATAGTGGAGGGCGGTGTGGAATGGCAGACGAGATGATGGTGTTCCTGTGCGTTCTGGTACTCAATACCATAGCAGTCATTTTGTATCTGTGGTGGGGACTGCGCAGGAAACTCAAGGGCTGTGTGCCCAAGGCTGTGGTGATGTTTCTCTGTCCGATGGCGGGCGGTGCCTTTTTCCTCCTCTCTTATCTGTGGTATCAGTTGTTTTTCTCACAGCCGGTGGATCTGACGGACGTTGTGTTCAGCAAGGAGAGGATCAAGGCTGTCACCCATGCGGAGGTGGAGCGGGAGCGCAATATGGTTCCTTTGGAGGAGGCCATTGAAATCACGGATCAGAAAGAGCTGCGGACTTTGATGATGAACGTGGTCCGGGGAGATATCGACAAGTTTCTGGCGTCCATTTCTTTGGCGTTAAACAGCGAGGACACAGAGGCGGCCCACTATGCGGCTTCTGTGCTTCAGGACGCGTTGAATGATTTCCGAATGAAAGTGGAGAAACAGAGGCAGCTTGTGCTGCAGGGGGGCGAGGAGCAGAAGTTCATCGCGGAGGAGCTGATCGATTACATGAATCAGGTGTTGGAACAGCGGGTGTTCACGGATCTGGAACAGCGCAATTATGTGGAGATCATGGACGATATCTGCGAGATTTATTATAACGGGCAGCCGGAGGAGATGAACAACAGCCAGTATGAGGCGATCAGCATGCGTCTTCTGGAGATCAGTGATTATGATAAGTGCAAGAAGTGGTGTGAGCGCGCTAGATATCATTATCCCAACACGCTTTCCACTTACACATGTCAGTTGAAGCTGTATTTTACCGACGGGGAGAAACAAAGATTTTTTGAGGTGATTGAGGAATTAAAGCAGTCCGCGGTGGTGGTTGACAGCGAGACGCTGGAGCTGATTCGCGTATTCCAATAGAGGCAGGTAAATATGGTATCTCGTAGAAATTTTTTCAGTATTATTATGATGATGGCGGTGTTGCTGTTCATGTTTCAGTTCTCGCAGATTATCAAGGAAAATGCCAGCAATTATGATGTCAATGAATATGCTGTAAGGGAGCCGTTGCCCAGGGAGCATCTTGCGAAAGGGGAGCGGCCCGAAGGAGACGGCGGATTTGGCAGGGAGGATGTGGTATTTTTGGGGGACAAGGAGAACGATCTGGGACGCACAGTGACCCAGTGGTGTGTCTACACCAAGAGGGAGCTGACGGTTTTGGACAGCACGGACGGGCTGGCCGCAAAGAATCCGGGGCTGATACTCATCGATTCCGGTCAGATCGACTTTGCCAGAGAGACTTTGACGCTTGTGGAGCTGGTGCAGGCGGGAGTGCCGTTGATCTTTTGTAATCTGCCAGAGACTTCGGTGCTTTTGGAAAATCAGGCGCTGACCGAGCTGTTGGGCATCTCGCAGATCAGAGAGGAACCGGCACAGGCGGAGGGGATTCAGCTGTTTTCCGGTTTCCTGCTGGGGGGAGAGGCCGTCTATAAGGCGCTGCTTCCCGAGGAGGTCAAGCGGCAGGATCTTGAGCTTACTATTCCCTGGTATGTGACGGGAAAGGGCACCAAGAATTATATGGTGGGGATGATGGATGAAAGCAGGGTCAAGCGGGAGGAATTTCCCCGGATCATCTGGCGGAACAGTTGTGGGAATGCCATGGTCTTTGCGGTGAACGGAGAGTATCTGAACGGTCTGACGGGGCTGGGACTTCTGGACGCCATGGTATACGAAATGAATTCCTATATGATCTATCCGGTGGTGAACGCACAGAATATGCTGGTGGCGGATTTCCCGATGCTGGCTGCGGAGAACGAGGAAGGGCTGGAAGCGGTGTACAGCCGTGGCCCTGAGGCGGTGATGCGGGACGTGATGTGGCCGGGGATTACGGCGATGTCCCTGAACAATAAGCTGCGGCTGACCTGTTTCATCAATGCCAAGTATGATTATAGGGATGCCGCACAGCCTGAGGGAGAGAATCTTCCTTTTTATCTGCAACAGATGCGTGAGGTGAGCGCCGAGGCGGGTATTTCTCTAGGCTTCACGGACGATGCGACATTCACGCTAGCGGACAAGGTGAGGAGTGACAAGGAATTTTATGATACATTAAACAGCGGCTATCAATTTGCGGCAGTTTATTGTGAAGACTTGCCGGATCAGCCCTGGGAGGTGTTTGCGGAGGGGGCGGGGCGACTTGAGGACGTCCGAACGGTGGCCTTTCGTGACGGCGGGGAGCGGCCCCTTTTGTCCTGGCAGGAGAATGGTGTGACTTTGCAGGGAATTACCAGCGATGCCAGAGATTACAGTTACCGCGTGGATCTGAAGATGAGAAGTCTGGTTACGGCGCTGGGGTATTCCAATACATTGATCGGTATGCATAATGCCATGTGGCCGGAGTCACAGGAGGATCAGTGGGAGAATTATTTTGATGAGATATTCAGCAATGTAAGCACCTATTGGACCAAGTATGGCAGCTTTGAGCAGACTGTCCTGTCCGAGAGTGACAGGCGGATCCGGAGGTTCTTAAGTCTGGACTATGAAGAGGCGCGGACGGATCAGAAAATCACATTGTCCGTTCAGGGAGAGGGCGATGCGTGGTTTGTCCTGCGGCTTCATGGCGAGGCGGTGGCTGATCTTCAGGGTGGAACTTTCAGTAAACTGGAATCGGAAGTTTATCTCATTCACGCCGAAGCCCCTCAGGTGGAGATCACGCTGAAGAAGGCGGAGGATGTGTTGGAGTATGCCGGTCCTTTCGGGAGATAATGGCTGCAAAGCAGCGAACTGGCAAACAAAAGGGATGTAAAAAGAGGATTGTCTATGAAGGTGTGTATAGTGGCGGAGGGTTGTTATCCCTATGTGGTGGGCGGCGTATCCGGCTGGATCAACAGTATGATAAAAGCGTTTCCGGACATTGATTTCAGTGTGTTGGCCATTGTATCCGACCGTTCCCAGCGAGGCAAATTCGTGTACGAGCTGCCGGAGAATGTCTCGGCCGTGCATGAGACGTATCTGGACGATTATGACTGGGAGCGCAGGACAAAGCGCGGGAAGAGAACGAGCTTGAGTAGGACTCAATATAGTTCTCTGAGGAGCATTGTGCTCAATCGCAATCCGGATTGGAGTACATTGATCGATCTGTTCCAAAAAGAGCGGTTCTCCATCGACGATCTGTTGATGGGAGCGGATTTTCTGCATATTGTACAGGAATGTTATGAGAAAAAATATCCTCATATTGTGTTTTCGGATTTCCTGTGGACCATGCGTTCCATTTATCTGCCGTTGTTTCTGATTCTAAAGACGCGCATTCCGGAGGCGGACATTTATCATTGCGTGGCCACGGGCTATGCGGGGGTGCTGGGCAGTATGGCCAAGCAGATGTACGGCTGTGGGATGATCATTTCGGAACACGGTATCTATACCAGAGAGCGCGAGGAGGAACTTCTGAAAGCAAACTGGGTGAGCGGCATCTATAAAAACATCTGGATCGAGCAGTTCCGCAAGATGTCGCAGCTCGCCTATGAGCGGGCGGACAAGGTGACCTCGCTGTATGAACATGCCAGAGAACTGCAGTTGGATCTGGGCTGCCCGGAGCAAAAGACACAGGTCACGCCCAACGGTATCGACGTCAAGCGGTTTGAGGGGTTGCCGGGAAAACAGCCGGAGGACGAGCCTTATATCAATATCGGAGCGGTGCTTCGAGTGACGCCCATCAAGGACGTCAAGACCATGATCAGAGCTTTTGCTTTTGCAAAAGAGAAAGTGCCCTCGTTAAAGCTATGGATCATGGGACCCTGCGACGAGGATGAGGAGTATGCCGAAGAGTGCTATGAGCTGGTGAAAGTGTTGAAGGTGAAGGATATCGTGTTCACCGGAAGAATCGATGTGAGGCAGTATCTGGGGCGGATGGATTTTACAATCCTCACCAGTATCAGTGAAGGGCAGCCGCTCACGATTCTGGAGGGATATGCCGCGCACAAGCCGGTAATCGCAACGGATGTGGGGAACTGTCGGGAATTGATCTACGGCGGTGGGGAGGATGACTATGGTACAGCGGGAATTCTCACCCATATTATGAACACAGCGGAACTCGCCGAGGGGATGGTGCAGCTTGCAAGATCCAAGGAATTGCGGGATAAGATGGGGGAGTGCGGCTATCGCAGGGTAGTGAGCAGATACCGGCTTGAGCAGATGCAGGAGACATATGAGAGAATCTATGATGAAGTGTATGATATACTGTATGAGCAGAGATATGAGCGGACGGTAGATTGGGATAAGTAGCGAATGGTTTGGAGGAAGTATGGCGGGAATAGGAGTTAAGTTAAATAAAATATACGGGAAGCATACGATTACCACCAATTTGTTTGGTTTCGGTTATAGTACGATGATTACCATAGCACCGATGTTTCTGGTCATTTTGGCGGTGATGGCCATGCAGTGGGTGCTGGGAGTTTCCAAGGTGGGGTATGCGGACAGGGAGTTGTATTCCTGCACGGTTTTGTATATTTTTATCTTTGCGCTTCTGACGGCGTCGCCTTTTAATGCGGTGTTGTCCAGATATATGTCGGATGTGATCTACCGGGAGAGCTTTGAGGACATTCTGGCCTGTTATTATCTGGGGCTGTTGATGAATATCGTCCTGAGCTGTATGCTTGGTATTCCCTTCTGTATCTGGGAGTATGTGGTGGGCCATGTGACGCTGCACTATGTATTGGGCGGGTACTGCGGTTATATCTCGCTGGTGCTGGTATTTTATTCCATGCTGTATCTGTCCATCTGTAAGGATTACAATAAGATCTCGTTCTTCTTCCTGATCGGTATGGCGTTTACGGTTCTTGCGGCGTTTGTGTTGGTGAAGTTTCTTCGTTGGGAGGTTACTTTCGGGATGCTGGTCGCGCTGGATTTGGGATTTTTGCTGATCGGGAGTCTGGAGTTTGCTCTGGTGAGAAGTTATTTTAGGGAAAACAGCGGGAATTACAGGGAAGTGCTGGAGTATTTTAAAGTGAACTGGCAGCTTGTACTCACGAATTTTTTGTATAGTCTGGGGCTGTTTATTCATAACTTTGTGTTCTGGACCACGGACATGCACATGGTGGTGGCCAAGTCCTTTGTGTGTATGACTACTTATGACATGGCAACCTGTATCGCCATGTTCACCAATATCTCCTCCAGCGTGATTTTCATCTCGGGGGTGGAGATGCGGTTCCATGACCGGTATAAGAAGTATTCGGAGGCGGTAATCGGCGGAAGGGGAATGGACATTCGCAATGCAAAGCTCCGCATGTTCGAGCAACTTGCGGATGAGTTGATGCGGCTGGTACGCATCCAGTTTATCGTGTCAGTGGTGCTGTTTTTCCTGTGCATCGTCTTTATGCCGCAGATGGGGTTCGGCGGGCTTGTCATGCAGATTTATCCCTGTCTGGCGGCGGGTTATTTCATTTTGTTCACCATGTACGCAGCCATGATCTTTCTGTATTATTTTAACGATTTGAACGGGGCGTTGGCCACGGCGGGCAGTTTTGTTCTGGTGACGCTTCTTGTGTCAATCCGGGCCACCCATTTCACACCCATCTGGTACGGCGTGGGGCTGATTGCGGGGACGCTGGTGGGCTGGAGCGTGGCATATATGCGGCTTCGCAACATGGAGAAAAATTTGGATGTGCATATTTTCTGCAGCGGTAGTATTATGAAGGTAGGGCATGGTGTCCAGCCCTCCGGCAAGGTTTATGAGCACAGCCGGCGGTGAGGAAAGAAGGGGAAGGAGGGAATACCTTGGAACCAGGAGTGATTTTACAGATTATTCTGATTGCGGTGGGAGGCGTTTTGCTGGCCACGGTGATATCGTCTCTGGCAAAGCGGAAAATGACAGAGTCATTTTGTCTCACATGGGGATTGATCGCCATCATCATCATTCTGGCGGGATTTTTGCTGCGGCCTGCGGAGTGGAATAAGTATATCAGCGGCACGGGGATGATGCTTCTTCTGATGATCGGTTTCTGCATCATATACGGCGCATATTTTATGAGCGCAAAGGTGTCCGATCTGATCAGGAAGAATATGGAGCTGGCTATGCAGGTGTCTCTGCTGAACCATGAGAAGGAGGAACTGCACCGGAGAATTGATGAGCTGTCCGAAAGAATCGACAAAGAGGGTGACATGGGATGAAGAAGAAACTTCTTTTTGTGATCAATACATTGGGGCATGCCGGTGCGGAGACCGCTTTACTGGAGCTGATGCGGCGGTTGGATCCTGAAAAATATGAGATATATCTCTATGTGCTCATGGGGCAGGGGGAGATGGTGCGGGAGCTGCCCGCCTATGTAGAACTTTTGAACACCCGGTATGACAACAGCTCTGTGCTGAGCGGGGAGGGCAAGCGGAGACTGCAGGGGAAGGTGCTGCGGGCCCTGTTTTCCCGGGGGACTTTTCTGAGGCTTGCACCCTATATGACCGCACGGTTGTTCGGGATGATGAAAAAGGGCAGGATTTTGCCGGACAAGCTTTTGTGGAGAGCCATGTCAGATGGGGGAGAGCGGTTCGCCATGCGCTTTGATCTGGCGGTGGCTTATCTGGAGGGCGGCGCCACCTATTATGTGGCCGATCATGTGGATGCCCGGCGCAGGGCGGCCTTCGTGCATGTGGATTATGAGCGGGCCGGTTATACCAGAGCGCTTGACCGTGGGTGTTATCTGAAATATGACAGGATCTTTGCTGTGTCCGATGAAGTGAGGAAGGCCTTTTTGGGCGTTTACCCGGAGTGTGAGGAGAGGACGGATGTCTTTCACAATATCTTGGACGCGGAGGCCATACGGCGCAAAGCGGGAGAAGAGGAAGTACCGTATTTTGCGGACGGATATCAGGGGATGAGGATCCTGTCGGTGGGAAGGCTCACCGCCCAGAAGGCCTTCGAGGTTTCCATACAGGCGATGAAGCTTTTGAAAGAGCGTGGAGAGCAGGTTCGCTGGTATGTGCTGGGGGACGGTGACCAGAGGAAGACGCTTGAGGAGCAGGTGCGGCGTCTTGGGCTGGAGGAGGATTTTGTGATGCCGGGAGCCGTGGACAATCCCTATCCCTATATGGCGCAGGCGGATCTCTATGTGCATGCCAGCCGCTTCGAGGGGAAGAGTATCGCCATACAGGAGGCTCAGATACTGGGCAAGGCGATTCTGGTGTCGGACTGCAGTGGCAACAGAGAACAGGTGACGGATGGCGTGGACGGACGGATGTGCGAGCTGACCCCGGAAGGGATCTGTGAAGGCATTATAGAGCTTCTTCACGACCCGGAGAAACGGGAGAGATTCGGACGGGCGGCGGCAGAGAAAAATGCGGACAGCGGGGCGGAACTCGCCAAATTGCTCTCCGTTATGGCGGATGCGAGGTGAAAGCGAGAGTGAAAAAAGACATACTGATTATTATGCCGGCCTACAATGAGGGGAAAAACATAGGCGCTCTTCTGGACAAACTGGAGCAGCCAGAGATTGCAGGGATTGCGGATCTGCTGATCATGAACGATGCCTCTAAGGACAATACGGAAGCCATCGTGAGGAAAAGGAACCATGCCGTGATCAACCATGTTTTCAATCTGGGATACGGGAGTGGACTGCAGGTAGGCTATAAGTATGCAGTGGCAAAGGGATATCGCTATGTGATTCAGATGGATGCGGACGGCCAGCATGACGCGAACAATATTGGGACGATTCTGGAATGCTTAAAGACTGCGGACGAGCATGGAAAATATCCGGACATCGTATTGGGATCGCGGTTTGTGGAGGGAAGTCCGGAGTATCCGACTTCTCTGGTCAAGAAGATTGCCTACACCCTCTTTCGGATTCTGATACGACTGGGGACAGGCACGCGGATTATGGATCCCACCACGGGGCTGCAGGGGCTGAGCAGGAGAGCGTTCTCCTACTATGCTGGGTACAATCATTTTGACGACCAATACCCGGACGCCAATATGTTGATGCAGATGCTGCTTCTGGGATTTCGTGTGAAAGAGATCCCCGCGGTCATGCATGTGCGGCGGGAGGGAGTCAGTATGCACTCGGGCTTAAAGCCCGTGATGTATATGTTTCGCATGATGTTTTGCATCATTGCGGTTTGGATCAGAATCAAACTGTTTCATGTGGACGTGGAGGCTATGCATGAGGAAGGTGTTTCATAATTTGTGGGGGGAGCGGGAGAAATGGATTCTGCAGGCGGCGGATCTGACCGAACAGACGAATCCCCTGTCCAATCCTGCCAGAGGCTGGTATCAGATCTATACGTTTCAGATGGAGAAGGAACCGGATCTGCAGGAGCTGGCCTATTGTCTCGATGTGACACAGACACTGGCGCTGGTGTTTCTGGATATCGGGTTTTACCGGGATACAGATCTGGATTCGGATTGTCTGCGGCGTATGAGAGCGGTACTGCGTTTTTTTGCGGACAGTCACAAGGACATCATACTGCGTGTCGCCTATGACCATCAGGGGAGGGCGATGGAACTGGAGCCTTTCACATTTGAGCGAGTGTTGGGGCACATGAAGCAGTTGGGGGATGTATTGGCGGAATTTTCCCGCGAGATCATAGTCTGGCAGGGGCTCTTGGTGGGAAACTGGGGGGAGATGCACACTTCGCGTTTCCTGTCTCGGGACAAGCTTCTACAGCTTCTGGATATCCTGTATCACAGCAAGAGTTCCCATACTTTCACAGCGGTGAGGAGGCCCATGTATCATAGGATGCTGCAGGGAGAAAGAAAAGGCGGCATGGGATTGTTCGATGACGGGATATTCGGATCTGCCAGCGATCTTGGGACGTTCGGCACTTATACGAAAGACGCCGCTGGATGGGATGAGGCGTGGAGCCGGGAGGAGGAGCTTACCTTTGAGGAGGAAGTTTGTCAAAGGGTGCCAAACGGCGGGGAAGCCGTGTACGGGGATGACTATACGGAAGGCCTCTCCGGAGAACGGATGGTGGTCGATCTGCGCAGAATGCATATCGCATATCTGAACAGCCGGCATGACATGAGGATTCTGGATCTGTGGAAGAAATGCTCTTTTCAGGGTCAGGGAGCGTGGGCGGGAAGAAGCCTGTACGATTACATAGGCGCCCACATGGGATATCGGTTTCGGGTGAGAGAGGTCACGATGTCTCCGGCAAAGGGAGCCGGGAGGGGAATGTATCGGGTGGAGCTTGCGATGGAGAATTGTGGTTTCGGGAATCTCTGTCAGGAGGCGGAGTTGTATTTGGAGTGGATGGAGGAGGGGCGCTTTCAAAGGCAGCGCCTTGCCTGCGATCTGCGGGAGCTTAACAGCGGATGCACACAGTCTGTGGAATGTGTGATACGGGGCTGTGAATGTACCTTATATCTGACGGCAAAGCGGAAATGGGACGGCGCGCCCATACGGTTTGCCAATGTGTCCGACGAGGCGGGCAGGACGATTTTGGGCAGTCTGTGCAGGCAGACGCCATAGACGACTATGGGAGGTATGCAGTTGACTACACTCTATTGGCTTTTGGAATACGGCAAAGTATTTCTGGCATATATGTTCATCCTATTTATCTGGCCCTCTGTGGTATTTGGCAAGTTTTTGAAAGGAAAGAGCCTGACCTTCCGGTTCGGGTTCTGTGTCACTTTTCAGAATGTCCTGATCAATACCGTGGTGTTGCTGCTGGGGCTGATTCATCTGCTGCAGCCTCTGATGGTGCAGATCCTGTTCTATGCCACTTTTTTGTGCGTACTCGTGAAGGATGTGCATTGGGGGGAGAAGCAGTATAAGCAGTTCCGCCGTCTGCTCAATGGCACCTATGGTGTGAAGAAACTGTTTGCGGATGTGGCGGAGTTGGTCGGTGGAAAATTGAAAAGAGAATGGGATAAGTTTCTGGAGCTGATGCGGGGCAGATGGTGGGAGTACGGACTGCTCTCCGTGATATTGATCTATGGGGCGGTCTATTTTTCCTATGGCGCTTTTCAGGATTATTCCTATGGATTTGGCGATATGTATCCGCATAATGCATGGGTATATGGTCTTGCTCAGGGGCAGGTCTTCTCCGCAGGCGTTTATCCTGAGGGGATGCATTGCTTTCTCTATGCCATGCACACGCTGTTCGGAATCCGTATCTACAGTTGTCTGCTGTTCACCGCGGGTGTTCACATAGTGATTTTCCTTTTGTCGGCGTATCTTTTGTTCAAGGAAGTGTTTCGCTGGCGTTATACGCCGACGATTGCGCTGGCGGCTTTTCTCACGGTGGATGTGGTGTGTATTAATGAAATTTACAGCATGTCGCGCCTGCAGTGGACGCTTCCGCAGGAGTTTGGTCTGTTCACGCAGTTTTTGTGCGCGGCATTTCTGGTGCGGTATCTGCGGCTGGGGGCTCCCGCGAGGAAGCCGGAAGGCGGCTACATGGCGTTAATCTTTAAGTCCTACCGTCCGATTCACATTCCGGGGGCGGCCGAACGCCCGCCGGAGTATACCAAAAACTATTGGGACGAGAATCTGCTGGTCTTTCTGCTGGCGCTGGCGGCTTCTCTGGCGATTCACTTTTATGTTACCATCATGGCATTCTTCCTGTGTGTTGCCTTTGTCCCGGCAGGGCTGCGCAAGATCCTGGATTCCAAGCGTCTGATACCGTTAGTGGCGGCGGCTTTCGCCGGGTTTTTTATCGCAGTACTGCCCATGGCGGGGGCTTTGGCCTCCGGTATCCCCTTTCAGGGTTCCATCGGCTGGGCCATGAGTGTTATCAACGGCACGGAGGGCGAGGGCGGCGGAGAGATTATCGTAGACGATTCCGGCGAGGAGATCACAGGAAATATTTTTGATAGCTTCCGGGAGAATCAGGACAACAAGAAGTCCGGTGACGCGGAGAGCACGGGACAGTCCGGACAAACCGGGCAGTCCGGACAGCTGTCGCCGGAGCAGGAGTACCCCGGGGCGGAATCATTCAACACCAAGACAAAAGTCTCTTTGAGCCAGCGTATGGAACGGCTGGGGGAGGCTTTGTGGAATAAGCTGCAGGCGCTCTATTATGAGGGATATGTGACCTTGTATCGTCAGGAGCGGGCCGAACTGATTGTATTCTGGACCATCACAGCGCTCGTCCTCTGGCTGGCGGCCCGGGTATTTCTCACGGGCATCAGTCTGATCAGGGGAAGTGAGGAGTATGATCCTTCCGGTGTGGACGGATATTTCTCGCTGACCATCTCTTCGGTGTTCTTCATGGCGATGTACTGTGCAGGCAGTCTGGGCCTTCCCTCGCTGATCGCCGGCTCGAGACTTTGTTCTGTGACGCAGCTTCTGATACTGGGAGTCATGATGATTCCCCTCGATCTGCTGGCGAGTGTGGTCATGCCCCGGATGTCGGAATCCATGGTCAGGGCGGTCTCCGTGTTGTGTGTGGCAGCCTTTTATCTGGGGACGATGGTGACGGGAACTTTCCACGGCTATCTCTATTACGAGCTGACCCGCTACAATGCGGCGGTGATGGTGACTTATTCGGTCACGAACAGGCTTCCGGAAGGCAGCTTTACTGTGGTGTCCACCGTGGACGAGTTGTATCAGCTCAATCAGTACGGCTATCATGAGGAGGCCATCAAATTCGTGAATCGAAGCGATGACGAGGAGTATTCCTTGCCCTCGGAACATGTGTTTATTTATGTGGAGAAAAAACCTCTGGAATATGCGCAGAGTCATTTCTTTACGGGGCCCAAATGGCTTGCGTGGGAGAAGTATCCCGCTTATTATGAAACTTTTGTGAGCCAGTGTCCCGACATCACCTCCTCGCAGATTGCCGAGGAGGGGGAGGTCTATCAGGGAAAATTTGCGGATTCCTCCCGCGTCTATTCCAATCTGGAGCAGCGTACCATGCTGGAATCCAAGCTGTATCTGTGGTGCAGGGAGTTTGAGCGCCTCTATCCGGGGGAGCTGCACACATATTATGAGGACGACGATTTTGTGTGTTATTATATCAGGCAGAATACCCTGAGCCAGTATTCTTTCGGAATTCTGTGAGGAGGGATATGGACACAATGAAAGATGACATGACGGAAAGCGGATCACCGGGAAGGGGCGAATCAAATCAGGGCGGCCGGCCGGGGCTGTTCACCATGCTGCTTCCGGCCGGCGTTCTGCTTGTGGCATGTGTTCTGCTCGCGGCATGCATTCAGCATCTGAGAGCAGAGCTTGAGGAGAACCGGGAGCATCTGCTGTATGCAAGAGGTCATGGGAATGTGACCGTGGAGCCCCAGCAGTTTACGGAGTCTGCCAAACCGTTGGACAATCCGGGCAGAGGATTTTATTATATGCACGGATTTCGAATCAATGACGAAGAGACAGATTATCGGGAAGAGATTGCAAAGAGATTCTGCCGGGATGAGGATACCAGACTTGCCATGATAGAGGTGAATCTCCAAGCCTACAGAGATCATCCCATATCTTCGGAAGGACTGGAGAATCTTGAGCGGCTGTTTCAGGCGCTGGAGACGGTGGACAAGCAGTTTATTGTGAGAGTTTTATATGATTGGGACGGAGAGAGCGAGGATTACGAGCCAGAGGAACTGGAGGTGATTCTGGAACATATAAGGCAGATGGGGCCTGTATTGCGGGCGCACAAGGATATTATTTTTACGCTGCAGGGGCTCTTTATCGGCAACTGGGGTGAGATGAACGGGACGGAATTTGCCAATCAGGAGGATATACGAGTGTTGGCGGAGCAGCTCTACGAGGCCATCGGAGGCGAACTCTTTCTGGCGGTGCGCATGCCCATGCAGTGGCGCATGGCCACGGGGCTGGAATGGCCGCCGGAGGGGACAGAATCGGGTAGAGGAATGTCCGCATCCAGGGATGGTCTGGCATCGAGACTCGGACTTTACAATGACGGTATGCTGGGGAGCTGGAGCGATTACGGCACTTACGGCGACCAGTCAAAGTTGGAGCATGGATATTTTACCTATTGGAACCGGGAGGAAGAGCTGGAATTTCAGGAGGAGCTGTGCAAGTCAGTGCCTATGGGGGGAGAGGTCATCGTGGACAATCTCTACAATGACTTTGAGAATGCGCTGGCCGATATGAAGCGGATGCATGTGACTTATCTCAACAAGGATTTTGACAAGAATGTGCTGGATAAATGGGCGCGGCATACGGTCTTGGAGGAGGGGTGCTTTCAGGGGATGGACGGTCTGAGTTACATGGAGCGGCATCTGGGATACCGGCTTCTGATTGCGGATGCGGCCTTGCAGTATGAGATCGATGAAGATTTGCTGTCCGTTGCCGTGGCGATGCGGAATGTGGGATTTGCTCCTCTGTATCGTGCCGTGGAGGCAAGGTTCTATCTGGTGAACTGCGAGACAGGAGAGGTGCGTTCCTGCGAGGCGGCCCATGAGCTGGAGAGTCTGAGCGGCGGAAATGATGCGGAGCGGCTGACGACGGTCAGTCTGGAATTCTCCCTTGCGGGAGAGACGGCCGGACGGTACGAGTTGTATCTGGATATCGCGGACAAAGTATCGGGAGAGAGGATTCTTTTGGCCAACGAGCAGGAGCCGGAGAAATATGGATATCGGATCGGAGCGGCGGAATTGGAGCCGGTGGAATCGGAATTGCTGGAATTAGAACCGCTGGAATTAGAATCGGTGGAATGAGGAATGTGATGTGAGGAGGTGAGGGTGCGATGGAACAGATTGATTTTGTGGTGACATGGGTGGACGGCGCCGATGAGGCGTGGAGACGGGAGAAAGCAAAATACGCTCAGGAGACAGGCGATGACGACCGTAGGGAGCGGTACAGGGACTGGGATCTTCTGCGCTATTGGTTTCGGGGGGTGGAGCAATATGCCCCATGGGTCCGGAACATCCATTTTGTCACATGGGGACATCTGCCCCAATGGCTGGACACACAGAATCCCAAGCTGCGGATCGTCCGGCACGAGGACTATATACCAAGTGAGTATCTGCCCACCTTCAACAGTAATGTGCTGGAGATATATCTGCATAAAATAAAGGGGCTTTCGGAGCATTTTGTGTATTTTAATGATGATATGTTTCTGATTGACAGAGTGGAGCCGGAGGATTTTTTCCACAGAGGAAAGCCCTGCGACATGCTTGCGCTGCAGGCGGTGGTGGCCAATCCCTCCAACCCGGTGATGTCCCATCTGTATCTGAATAATTCCATGGTGCTCGCCGGACACTTCGACAAGCGGGAAAATATGAGGCGGCAGCCGGGGAGTTATTTCAGAATCGGGTATCCGCCCACGCGCTTTTGGTACAATGTGTTGGAGCGTGCATTTCCGCTCTATACGGGATTTTACACGGTACACGGACCGTCTCCTTTCTGCAGGCATACTTTCGAGGAGGTATGGGAGAAGGAGGGTGATGTCTTGCGGGCGATGTCAAGCAATCGCTTCCGCAGCGGCAGTGATGTGACCCAGTATCTGTTTCGGGAGTGGCAGAAGCTGTCGGGGAATTTTGAACCCAGAAACATCCAGCGCGGTTTCGGCTATTTTGAGATCGGGGAGGATAACAGGAAGCTGCTAAAGACCATCGAGAGGCAGAAACGCAGGATTGTGTGTGTCAATGATACTTGGCATGAGGGCGATTTTGAAAGTGTGAAGGCGCAGATGCAAGGCGCTTTCGAGTGGCTGTTTCCCACGCCTTCGGGATTTGAACGCGGATAATTTGGAGGGACTACTGTGATGCAGAAGAGCAGAACGGAATACTCTGCACGCAATACTACCGTCGCCATAATCGCGCGCATCAGCGCCATTTTGATGGGATTTGCGGCAAGAGTGGTTTTTACCCACACGCTCAGCGAGGATTATGTGGGAATCAACGGCCTGTTTACAGATATTTTGAGTGTGCTTGCGCTCTCGGAGCTGGGAGTGGGAACGGCGATCACCTATGCCCTGTACCGGCCCATTGCGCAGGGGGATGTGGAGAAACAGAAATCCCTGATGCGCCTGTATCGTTTTTTTTACCAAATGGTGGCAGGGATCGTGCTGGTTCTGGGACTGTTGGTGATCCCGTTTATGGATATTCTGATTAAGGATCAGCCCAATGTGGAACATCTGACCCTGATTTATCTGATGTATTTGGCCAATTCGGTGTGTTCCTATCTGTGGGTCTACAAGAGAACGCTGATAGACGCCCATCAGCTCAGCTACATCGGCGTACTGTATCAGACAGGCTCGTGGATTCTGCAGAATATTCTGCAGATGATCGTGCTGCTCACCACGAGAAATTATATTCTGTATCTGTCGATCCTGATTCTCTGTACGGTGCTCAACAATGTCTTCGTGTCCAGACGCGCGGATAAGATGTATCCCTACCTGTGCGACAGGGAGGTGGCTCGGCTCTCGAAGGAGGAGCGATCAGGAATTTTCCAGAATATCCGCGCCATGTTGATGCACAAGGTGGGAAATGTGTTGGTGAATAACACGGACAATCTGTTGCTGTCGGCTCTGGTGGGAACGGTGAGCGTGGGAAAATATTCCAATTATTTCCTGATCATCGGATCCGTTAAACAGGTGTTGGAGCAGATGTTTCAGGGCATCACTGCCAGTGTGGGCAATATGGGTGTGGAGGCGAGTAAGGAGCGGATCAAAAAGATCTTTGAGGCTTCGTTTTTCATGGGACAGTGGGTGTACGGGCTCACCGCTATCTGTATGTATCACATTCTGGATCTCTTTGTGGGATTGAGCTTTGGAGAACAGTATATTTTTGAAAGCCATATCACGCTGATCCTCTGTCTGAATTTTTATCTGACGGGGATGCGGCAGGCCACCATCGTATTCCGCGATTCTATGGGGCTTTTCCGGTATGACAGATACAAGGCCATCGCGGAGGCTGTCATCAATCTGGTGGTATCTCTGGTGCTCGGCGGGCTGTGGGGGACGGCGGGCGTATTTCTAGGCACTATGGTGAGCACGGTCACCACTTCCCTCTGGGTGGAGCCCTACATGCTGTATAAACACAGACTGCAGACGTCTTCCATGCCTTATTTTGGAAAATATATTCTGTATGCCTCTGTGACGTTCCTTCTGTGGTATGGGGAGAGCTTCCTGTGCGGTTGTATCACGGGAAGGTTGTGGACGGTGTGTATCCTGCGCGGGATCGTCTGCTTCGTCGTGACCAATCTGGCATATCTGGCGTTGTATCATCGCACCAGAGAGTTCGGGCTGTTGTGGAAGAAGGCGGTGCAGTTGGCACAAAAATATCGGGAGAATAGGATGCGGGAGTGAAACTGTGGAGGATGGAAGATAAAATGGTGTCGGAAATGGGAAAATCTTTTTCAGAGGAGGAGAGATGTCTTCTGGCCATGCTCAGGGAGGCGCTCACAGGCGTGTCGCAGGAGATATCGAAATTTGCTCCGGACTGGGAACGGCTGCTTGCCATGGCGGAGCGCCATGGCGTTCTGCCGCTGTTATATGATGCGTTGGCAGAAGAAGAGAAGATGCCGCCCAATCTGAGGAGACGGGCGGCGGACTCCGCCAGACAGACGGTGCAGCAGAGTTATCGTCTGCTCTTTCTGTGCAAATATCTGGCGGCTGGACTGGAGGAGGCCGGGGTGTCCGCTGCGCTGTTAAAAGGTGTGGGGACGGCGGCATACTATCCCACACCGGAGCTCAGAAAGGCGGGGGATGTAGATCTTCTGCTTCTGCATCCCGAGGAACGTGCCCGGGCGGAGGAAGTCCTGACAAAACTGGGATGTAGACTTTCTGACGAGCAGCCCGCCCTGCATCATGTGGCGTATCTGGCGGGCGAGGGGATAGAGGTGGAGCTGCATACCCTGCTGGCGGAGCCTTTTGACAATGATCGGATGAACCGGTATTTGGAGGAGCGGCTTTCGGAGTGTGTAGCACATGTGTGCCACACGAATGTGATGGGAGTGCCCCTTCCCGTGCTGGAGGGCGCGTGGCATGCCTATGAGCTGTTGCTGCATATGCTGCAGCATTTTCTGCGGTCGGGTTTTGGACTCAAACTCTTGTGCGACTGGGTGGTGTTTTGGAACCGGGAGACGGACAAGGCGGAGCGGGAGCTGTATCTTGAACTGGTGACAGAGAGCAGGATCAAGGGATTCTCTGATATGGTGACGCTGGCGTGCTGCAGATATTTAGGACTGCCGGGAGAACGTGTGGCGTGGATGGGACTTTCGGAGCAGTTTGAGACCGAAGGCTTCCTTGCGGAGATTCTGGAGGCGGAGGAATTTGGCAAATCTTCTGTAAACCGTATGGTTACGCTGCGGGGAGGAAAGCTTGCGGATTATGTGAGAGAGTTTCATCATCAGATGTGTCTGAATTTCCCGAGAGGCAGCAGGTGTATCGTGTGCTGGCCGCTGTTATGGATGATCACGCTGGTGCGCTTTTTGAGAAATAACCGGAAAATCAGAAAGACCTCCGGGCTTGCCATCTTGAAAAAAGCGGGACAGCGGGGGAAGATGATAGAGCAGATCGGGCTGTTCCGTTAAGGGGGTAAAAAATTTTTTAAAAACTATTTTTTAAGAAAAATCTGCCAGAGTGATTGACAAAAAGGATGGAATTTATTATACTAATAGTATCGGGTTAGGTTTGTTGATATGTCCGGTGGAACGTATTGTTGGGTTATGCAGACGCGGCGTTGCAGCGTCCTAGGCGGAGGAAAAAATATGAAAAATTATGAAAAACCTATTATTTTGACAAATGAGGAGCTGGCTGAGGGTGTATACGCAGGAAGCGGAAATTGTTACACCACGACTGCACGGATTGTACAGTTGCCCGAGAGTACCCACGGTTATATTATCCAGATAGATGCGACACATAATTCCGGTGGACATCACAGCACCAACCGACATGTTGAGGTTACTTTCAATCAGGTGGTTACTTATGTGTCCAGTGAGGCTTCTCAGTGTTGGGGAAGTGGTTCGACCAAGCTCACTCTGGAGTATGCGACAAAGAATGGAGCACCTTATCATAATAATGCTTCCGAGTATATCGGACTGGGCAATCTGGAGGTTACCTCTGAGGCGGGTCTTGCCATTACCGGATGCAGATGTGTATACTGTGATGAGGACTGCGAGCAGCACTAATGATTCGGATGTGCGAAACGATTTGGGAATAAGTATGGGAATAAAGCGAGAGGTTATGTGGCTGCATAACCTCTTTTTTATCGAGATGAGAGATGAAGGAAAAGATTAGGTTTATCATAGGCAGAATCAAGGCGGGCAGACTGCAGGAGATGTGGCGGCAGACTCTCTGGATTTATCATTATGCCAGACAGTATTGGCTGGCTATGATATTTTATACCCTTCTGGGGATGTTCGGCACGGTGGTATCCCTCCTGACAAGCATGGTGTCCAAGGAGCTGGTGGATATCATCACTGGTCATGAGACGGGGCTTGTCATTCGGACTTTTTGTATGATGATCGGGTTGAACGTGGGAACGACACTGGTCGGCATGGCTTCTGACTATGCGGCGGGCTGGATTGGCATGAAGGTGGATGCGGAGATTAAGGCGGATATTTTTGAGAAGATCCTCGTGACGGATTGGGAATCGCTGACCAACTATCACACAGGAGATCTGCTCACTAGGTGGAGTTCGGATGTCTCCAATATCTCCAGCGGCATACTCAGTTTTATACCGAATTTCATCATTTATTTCTTTCGATTTGTCAGTGCCTTTGCGATGATTATCTATTATGATGCCTCCTTTGCCATATTCGCCTTTCTGGGTATGCCGGTGAGTCTGCTTTTGTCCAGAACGCTGATGAACCGCATGGTAAACAATGACAGAAGAAGCGCCGCCATGGGAGCCAGAATGTCGGGTTTTAATCAGGAGGCTTTCTCCAATGTTCAGATCATCAAGGCCTTTGATCTGGTGCGGCTCTACGCGGCGCGTCTGCGGCAGCTTCAGCAGGAATATATCACAATGCGGCTGGATTTCAAGAAAATGTCCATCGGGACTTCCCTGCTTTTGACTACAGTGGGACTTCTGGTCTCCTATGCCTCCTACGGCTGGGGAATCTACCGGGTGTGGAGTGGAGCCATCACCTACGGCACAATGACCATGTTTCTCACGCTGTCCGGGACTTTGACGGGGACGCTGCACAATCTGACTTCGCTGGTTCCCACGGCCATCGGGCTTACCACCTCGGCGGGACGTCTCATGGATATCGTGGAGATGCCCAGAGAGGATTACAGCCATGACGAGGCGGTGGAAGGTTTCCGGGAGAAGCACCGGGCGGACGGCATCAGTCTCTGTATCCGGGATGTGGAATATGCTTATCAAAACGGAAATAAGGTGTTTGAACATGCCTCTCTGGAGGCCCATCCCCATGAGGTGATCGGGCTGGTGGGGCCGTCCGGAGAGGGCAAGACCACCATGATGCGTCTGATGCTGGCTTTGATTGCCCCGCAGGCGGGAGAGATTGTGCTTTGTACGGACAAAGACGCCCTTCCGTTGACCGCTTCTGCCAGGAAGCTCTTTTCCTATGTGCCGCAGGGCAACACGCTCTTTTCGGGCACCATTGCGGAGAATATGCGAAATGTGAAGCCGGAGGCCACGGAGGAGGAGATGATAGAGGCGCTGAAGCTTGCCTGCGCATGGGACTTTGTGGAAAAGCTGCCGGACGGACTGCACAGCAGGGTGAAGGAGAGAGGCGGCGGTTTCTCGGAGGGACAGGCACAGCGGCTTGCCATCGCCAGAGCACTGCTCAGGAAGTCTCCGCTACTTTTGTTGGACGAGGCCACCTCTGCGCTGGATGTGGCAACGGAGAGAAGGGTATTGAAAAATATTATGCAGGACGAGTATCCGCGCACCTGTGTGGTGACCACCCATCGTCCCACGGTCTTAAGCGCCTGCAGCCGTGTCTATGGTATCAGGAACAGGCGCTGTGTGGTGTTGAGCGAGGAAGAGATCAATGAACAGGTGAGAGGGTTTTGAGTGGTTATGATTGCAGGTAGCGGTGGATGGTGTCCCGAACGGCCTCCACAGCCTCGGATCTCGGCGTGCAGTGCAGACGGCATATGAGAATCCGTCCGGCCAGCGCGTCTACAAGACGCAGACTGCGTTCATAAAGTTTCCCGTCCCATGCAGGGGAGATGAGCCGCTGGAGGACGAGAAGGCGCTTTTGATCCTCGGCCAGTTCCTCCACATAGTCGGAGGAGGACTGCCGTAGCAGCACGATGCCTCCCAAAGGATGCGTTCCGGTGTCGGACAGGCCGGAGCTGCCGCACCATGGAATCCCATGGATGACGGGTTGACCCCTCTCCATGGCCAGAAGATTCAAGTCACCGTTTAGGACGGGCACATGATAGAGCGAGTGCCACAGGGCGGCATGGGTGGATTTTCCGGTGCCTGAGGAGGCGGAAAAGAGCCATGCCTTGCCCTTATACAGAATGGAAGAGGAGTGCAGAACCGCCATATGGTGTCTTAAAGCCAGATAGAGAAACGGAATCTGCAGGGCGTGAAACAGATCATTCCTGAGAATCTGGGTAAAGGGCATGGTGCAGTAACAGGTGCAGAGTGAGGCGTCTTTGGAGAGATGGATCTCGGCGATCTGCGGTGTGGCGGGGAAGAGCAGAATATATTGTTTCTTGTCTTCAATCACGATGAGTTCGTCGTTCCGGATGAGCAACTTTCCGTTTGTGTGGACGGCGGGTGCATAGGGCAGCACCCGAATAGACTGACAGGGATGTTCTGTGGGTTCGCAGGCGAAGGATTCCAGTTCCATGGGAAACGCCTGTGCGGATCCGTAGAGCATACAGGTCAGTCCGGCGATACAAATACAACGGTAAAAAGGTGCTTCCGCAGAACCCTCGGATGTGGACAGGAGAATGCCCTGTGCCACCAGTTGATCCACAAATTCCCGGATATCTTCCTCCAGACCGGGGAGGGATTGGGGATTGACATCATAGTGCGCCGCACATAGTGTGATGAGTTCCTCCATGGTGCGGTCTTTTTTGAGCAGATTCCAGAGACAGACGCCGGTCTCATTGATCTGTATGCCCCGTCTCTGATCGGCGATAAGCTGACCTACGGGGAGCAGATAGGGGACGTTTGCGATTCGCTTTAACACATAGCATTTGTTTTGTCTCATAATATGGCCTCTCATAAATATAGCTTTATAAATTGATAATTTTTCATAAATTCGCTTGGTTCTGAACAGTTACATAAATTGATTATAACATTATGATGGCCGGAATGCTATCATGCGGGGCAAAAAAGGGAGGATTTCCTATGGGAGAGGAAAAGATAAGTCCGGAGAAGCTTCTTCTGGAGGGTAGGACGATTCAGTTTACGCCTGTGGGCTATAGTATGTATCCGCTCTTGGTGCCGGGTCGGGATCAGGCAGTGGTGGCTCCGATAGGGGATACCGTGCCGCGGCGGGGGGATGTGGTGCTCTACCGCAGAATTGGCGGGATTCTGGTATTGCACCGTGTATGGAAACACAAAAAGGACGGATTTTATATGGTGGGCGACAATGAGAAGACGGTGGAGGGACCTCTGCAGAGAGAGCAGCTCAAGGGAATTCTGGTGGCTGTTGTCCGAAAGGGCAGAACTTTTTCCGCGGATCATATCCTGTATCGAGCCGCAGCGGGACTCTGGCTCTGGCTCAGACCTTTTCGTCCATATGTGGCCAGACTGCTCTCGAAGTGCACAACAAGACGGTGAGGGAAGTGCTACCAAAATGACAGTGAATATACAAAAATAATTGGAGGATGATAACATGGACAACTATAAAATTACATGCTGTTCTACTGCAGATATGAGCCGGGAATGGATGGAAACCAATCAAATTCCTTTTGCAATGTTTCATTATCAGTTAAATGGAAAAGAGTATCTGGATGATCTCTATTCTTCTATTTCTCCGGAAAAATTTTACAAATTAATCATAGACGGTGCCCAGCCGGTAACTTCGCAGGTCAATACAGAGGAATACCGAGCCTTGTTTGAGCCTTTATTAGAGCAGGGGATGGATGTGCTGCATTTGACACTTTCCAGTGGGATTTCTGGTACAATCAATTCTGCTAACATTGCAAAAATGCAGTTGGAGGAAGAATATCCGGAACGGAAGGTTATAGTGATTGATTCGCTGGGCGCTTCTTCCGGTTATGGAATGCTGGTTCTTCAGGCACTGGATAATCAAAAGCAAGGCATGGGTCTTTTGGAAAATGCAGCTTGGCTGGAAAAGAATAAACTGCGCGTGCAGCACTGGTTTTTTTCCACAGATCTGACCAGCTATATCCGGGGAGGCCGCATCTCGAAAACTGCGGGATTTGTAGGCCAGGTGCTAGACATCTGTCCTCTTTTGAATGTGGACTGTGAGGGCCGCCTGATTCCACGTACCAAACACAGAGGAAAAAAACGGGTGATCCGGGCTATGCTCAAAGAGATGGAAAATTGTGTGCAGGATGGCGCTGATTATTCTGGTAAATGTTTTATTTCACAATCCTTCTGCCGCACTGATGCAGAGGAAGTTGCAAAATTGGTGGAGGAGCATTTTCCAAAACTGGACGGGAGGGTACTCATCAACGATATTGGTACAGTAATTGGTTCCCACACTGGGCCGGGTACGGTGGCTATATTCTTTTGGGGAGAGGAAAGAACTTTATAAATGTATTCTCCAACGTATGATTATAGAGAGGTGTTAAGGATGGAAGAAAAATTTGATATTCAGACATATATGACACATGGTGTTGAGAGAATCGTTGCCGATTCTTTGAAGGCGACTTTGCGCGATCCGCGAGAAAGTGCATTTATGGTAAAGTTTGCGGCAGCAAGCCGAAAAGCCTCTAAAATCCGTGCTGAGGCAGAAAAAGCAGGAGAACATATCCCGCCGTTTTTGATTGCCAGTATTACAAGCAGCTGTAATCTGCATTGTGCCGGATGTTATTCCCGTTGTAACCACGCGACCGAGGATACGGAGCCGGTACGTCAGCTTACCAGTGATGAATGGCTTACTATTTTCCGGGAGGCGGACGAGATTGGTATCAGCTACATTCTGCTTGCAGGCGGTGAACCGATGTTGCGCCGGGATATTATCGAAGCAGCGGGAAAGATGCAGAATATCATCTTTCCGATTTTTACGAACGGGACATACATAGATGATGCCTATTTCCAATTGTTTGACAGATGCCGCAATCTGATCCCTGTCATGAGTATTGAGGGAGGGAAAGAGGAAACAGATACAAGACGTGGCAATGGTGTCTATGAAAAGCTGATTGCCAACATGGATGGTTTCCATGAAAAAGGCTTACTGTTTGGAGTTTCCGTAACTGTCACAACACAAAATGTTGGGGAAGTTATTTCTGCTGAATTTCTCGATACACTTGTTGTTCGTGGCTGCAAATTGGTTGTTTTTGTGGAATTTGTACCTGTTACGGAAGAAAGTCAGGAGCTGGCGCCGGGGGACGAGGAGCGTACTGGCTTGAAAAATGGTATTGAAAGACTGCGTCAGGAATATACGGAAATGGTTTTTGTTTCTTTTCCCGGCGATGAAAAAAGCTCTGGCGGCTGCATTGCTGCGGGCAGGGGATTTTTCCATATCAATTCCCATGGTGGTGCGGAACCTTGTCCATTCTCACCATATTCTGATATCAATGTACGTGATACCTCGTTACGTGAGGCATTGAAATCAAAACTCTTTATGGCCCTGCAGGATGGCGATGTGCTTGCAGATGATCATGCCGGAGGATGTGTTCTGTATGAGAAGCGGAAGCAGGTGGAAGAACTATTTTTGTGTGCTATGGAAACACGACGGATAGATGAGGCTTGAAAAGGAGTGCCGCTCCATAACTGGAAATTAGTTATTTTGCGACACTCCCTTTAATAGCATTCTCTATCATATTGATCTTCTGCTGTAAAGGCTCCCTCCATAATAAGTTCCAGAAGAATATTTACAATGTCCTTATCCAATTGAGTGCCGACAACCCGTTTTAGTTCGGAAATAATATTTTCCATTGGCATTCTTTCCCTATATGGGCGGGTTGAATGCATGGCATCAAATGTATCTGCAACAGCGATAATCTTAGCAATTTGCGGAATTTCTTCTGCCTGTTTTCCGTTTGGATACCCCCTTCCGTCTATACGCTCATGGTGGTATCCGGCTCCTAATGCCAGATTCGGCAGGCAGTCAATTTCCTTGAGAATATCATAGCCATATTGTGCATGTTTTCTAATTGTTTCAAATTCATCGTCTGTCAGCTTCCCTGGCTTGTTTAGAATTTCTTCCGGAATCACAACCTTTCCAATATCATGAAGCAGTGCAATATAATATATATTTTCCAGCGTTTTATCTGTATATCCCATTTTGCCTGCAATCATTTTGGCATACTCCGCAACCCTAAAGGAATGTCCCTTTGTATATTGATCTTTAATATCAATGCTTTTTGCAAAAGCACGTATCATTTGGTTAATAAACACTTCCCCGTTTTTTTCTTCCTCAATAGCCCGCTTCAATTCCACATTCTGTTTCTCCAACTGAACAGAAAAATTATGTATTTCATCCTTCATAAAGTGCACACAGTTTTGTGGTTTATTGCTTCCATTATAAATCGCTGCTGCCATTTCACGACAATTTCCATAGCCGCATGCCCCGCAGTTAATAATCCTTTTTTCCCGGTCGTTTTTATTCATCATGATGAAAATGGTATCCAAATCCTTTTCGCTTGGATCACGAAGGGAAATGCTGCTTGATTTATCGGTGTAACTCCGTATAAAATCCCGGATATCCAATTCTGCAAACTGCCGGTTAAGCTGTTCTAACCGTTGTTTTGGAGTAAGTTTTAGGGAAAACGGGTCTGTGTCATTGTTCTTCTTACAGTCTTTTCTTATTTTATGCAGATTATAAAAGTTATCTTCGGAATCATTTTTAGTTATTTCAATACCCGTTCCATAAAGGCAGCCACGGTCACAGTTTAGAATATCAACCATAAATGGCAGTCTCTGTCCTCCGGCAAGTCTTTTCCTATAATCCTCCAAAAAGGCATAGGCCCGCTTTTCTCCCTCTACCTGCCGTATCATCGCTTCTTCGCCGCAAAACCAGTAAACATTCTCTTTCAGTCCTCCCGGCATGGGGTAGACAGAACCCAGACCATATTCAATCTCATCTGCGGCATCCTCTCCAAAAATATGATTCTTGCCTACATATTCCATAAAATGTTGAAAAGTCAGATTATAAGATACATAACCTTGTGTATTTGAATCGGTAATTTCCACTTTTTTGGCAATACATGGGCTGATAAATGCAAGCTTATCCGTAATATGCATATATTTCTTCGCATAAATCGCCGCACACAGCAAAGGACTGTGAATCGGCATCAATTTCGGTATCAGGTCAGGTGCATAATGCTCAATATAATTCACTACCGCCGGACATGGCTGGGAGATTCCTCCCTCCAAATTATGTTCTGTAATATAGTTGATATACCCCCACGTTGTAATGTCGGCACCAAAACTGACACTGATGATCCGATTGACACCTAAATCTTTCAATCCACCTAAAATAGAGGCATATTCTTCCGGATAATTCGCTTGAAAGGATGGCGCCAGCAGTACGGATATCTGTTCTCCGCGCTCTAAATCACAAAAAAACTGCTCCGTATCATCATAATATTCTCTGGCCTTATGCTCACAAACATCAAAGCAGGCTCCGCACGCGATGCAGTTTTCACTATGCACTTCTATTCGCTGCCCATTCTCCGACTGAACGGAATAGTTTGCAGTTAAAACCGGACAGACAGAAATGCAGCGGTTACACCCCTGACATTTTTCATTTGTATAGACTAACTGGCTCATTATTTTGTCTTCCTTTTTTGCGATTTCTTTATTATTATGAAAAAATGCTTATGGCTTATTATACCGTTTTTTGCCGCATATCGCAAGCTGGGTATTTGACACTTGACTATAATGAAAAATAAATATACCAATTTATGCCACGATATGCTATGATAAGGCAGAAAAACATCTGCCACAAAAGCAAAACCAAGATACAGCGACAATTCCTTTTAAAAGGATTGCCGTCGATTTTTGGGAAAAGAATATGTACCTGACATGAACGATCGTAAACAATATCGGGAGAGTCCCTGCTTTTTTGAATAAAAATTATAATTCGATGAGTTCCTTATTCGTTTGTAGAGAGTAAACTCTTAATATCATTAAGAAATGAAGCAGCTTCGTCAGAAGGATTTCTTGAAAACAATAAGCCATAGGGAACGGAAAAATCCCACTCTACCGGCAAGGTTATAAGCGATGGGTGAATGTCTGCCCAGGCATCTAAGGTCAGCAAAAGAGAACCTGTTACTTCGCAGGTGTTGAATGTTTCAAGGTCGTAAAAATAGTGTGTTTCATCAAGTACAATCTGTGGGTGTGTCATTTTCAGTTTTTCCCGAAACTCATCTAACTGTATCGTATCACCACCTTTTACAGTGATCAGGTGTTCACCATGCATATCTTTGAGTGAGAGCTTTGTTTTGGAAGCAAGTCTATGATTTTTCGGAACTGCAACACAAAGGCGGTAGTATCCTAACTGATAGAAATCACTGATACTAAGCATTTGCTGGGAATTAAATGAACCAACCATGAAGTCAATTTTGCTTCCCAAAGACTGGACAACAGATAAAATCTGATCATGGTAATCATCATATGGGATGATTTTGAAACGATATTCAGTGGAAGAGGGGGTCAATTTATTCCATAAGTCAAGCAGCACTTTACCCGGATTTAAAAATGATGAACCTATACGGATTGTTTTTATTGACCGCTGTTCAATTGACCGGGCTTTTTGTACAGCAGTTTCTGATTCGGCAATGATCTTCTTTGCTGCATTATAAATATATCTTCCCGCATCGGTCAGTTCAATTCCCTGATTTGTTCTTTTCAGCAGTTTCAGATTCAAATGGTCTTCCAATGTATTCATTTGTTTCATGATGGAAGCCGGAGTGACAAATAAATCCTCTGCGGCTTTTGAAAGGCTTCCCCTGTCTGCAACCAGAATAAATGTTTTGATTTGTGGATTATACATTTCCTGTTTTCCTCGCATTTACTTTAAGTAAATACATTGTATCCTTTTTGGTAATTCCATGTCA